>JAAXVX010000314.1 GCA_013335275.1 Bacteroidales bacterium | reverse complement strand
CGATATGGGCCTGAAGGATAATTCCTTTACGGTTCTCCATTCCCGGTGTGGCCGGTTTGCGTATAATTACATTGCCAATTTCATCTTTGATTGTTTCCAGGCCAAGATCCCTGCCAAATTTTTCTAAAAACAGGACAGCCTTGCCCTCTTTTTTAGACGGGCGGGGGATTTGAGTGAGTGAATGGAAATTTTTCCAAACTCTTGTTGGTTTTAATTCTGAAATACTCATTATTTATAGTTTTAAAATTTATTATAATAATTCTATTATTTTCCTGTTGCAATCTCTATTGGAAAAGAGAGCATACTTCCAAGCTGATAGACAGCCACTCTTGTCTGGAGAAGAAGATTCTGGCCATCCGAAACCCTTGCGTTCATTATCGCAGGTTTTCTGTAAAGGACTCTTCCTTTTGCCAGTGTGAGGTCCATATTTACTTTTGAAGCATTGTCCCCGTCCTGGATAAGTTCCAGCACGATTGGCCTGCCGGATACATTGTCCGGAGTAAGGAGCCCCTGGCTTTCTGAAATCCTGAAGGCAACATAAAATTGCTTTGTATTTTCTGCTTTAGGTACGACATCAAACTCCATCTTTTGAGTGTCAGAAACACTTTTACCTGTAAAGAGGGTGAGATATTCGTCTTCAAGCCTGTTTATTTCGTTTATTGCCGCTCTTAATGCATCTCCGCTGAATGTAGCATCAGTTTCGCCTGTTATTATTTCCATTCTTTTGGTTCTGAGGCGGAAAATAAGACCCGCTGTCTCTTCAGCTCTTTTTTCAATGCTTTTTTCCACAACCTGACTCTGCTGAACCGGAACTCTCTCCAGACCTGTAGCTGTCTGGACGGTTTTATAAAGAGTAGTGTTTACGCTTGTAAGGTTTGATGTAGACTGGCTCTTTTCAAACGCAGCCATATCTGCTTTAGCAGGGAATCTCATGCTCCCTCCTTTTGCAACACGTGAATCGGACCAGATAACGAGGCCCTGGCTTGTCATTTCAAGAAAATTTGCAGAGGCTGTTTTTGAGTTTCCAATGTTAAGGGCGATATTGGAACTGCGATCGGCTTCTGTATACGGAATAAGCTGAACTGAATTAAGAGTATATATTTCGCCGCTGGTTTCGCGTGCCTGAATTCCTAAGTATTTTTGAGCATATTTCGCATAAGGGCCTGCAATGAAGGACTCATGAGACGCTTCTGCAACAAAACGAAAAGAGGTAAGGGGTAATGAGTATACTATAGCGCCCTGAGGGACTGCCTCGCCCGGTGCCAGAACCTGCGATTTTCCATTAATAAAAACAAAAAGAGCAACTATAGTTACCGTTAACTTTAAAAACCTGTTCATCTGCGAATAATTATAATTTATATTTGTAGAGCTAACAAAGTTATCCATTTTTTACTATTTTTGCGTACTTAACTGCAAATTTTTAACTAAAATTATATTAATTACTATGTTTAAAAACCATCCAAAAGGACTTCTTGCAGCTGCCCTCACAAATATGGGTGAACGCTTCGGTTTCTACATCATGATGGCAATTCTCACATTGTTCATCTCATCCAAGTTTGGTTTGTCTGAAACCACTACAGGATACATTTACTCTGTATTTTATGCTTCAATTTATGTTTTAGCATTGGTTGGAGGCTTGATTGCAGACAAAACCCGTAATTACAAGCGCACTATTCTATGGGGGCTCATTCTTATGGCTGTAGGTTATGCAATCATTGCTGTTCCCACCAAGACACCTGTTGTCAATCTGCCTATTGCTCTTGCAGTTACATGTGTAGGCTTGCTTGTTATAGCATTTGGTAACGGCCTTTTCAAAGGCAACCTCCAGGCAATTGTAGGTCAAATGTATGACAAGAAGGATTACAAAGACAGTATTGCAAAAGAGTTTGGTGTTGACGAAAACGGTAAACCAAAAAGAGACATGAGGGATGCCGGTTACCAGCTTTTCTACATGTTTATCAACATCGGCGGATTTTTTGCACCATTTATAGCCATTGCTGTAAGAAACTGGTGGTTAAAAACCAACGGGTTTGATTATAACGCCCAGCTTCCGGAACTTGCTCACCAGTACATTGGCAACCAGGCTTCAATGAACGCTGAACAGTTAAACAACCTCACCACATACGCTTCGCAGGTTACACTGGACGGTTCTCCTGTTACAGATCTGACAGCATTCAGCAATCACTATCTGGACGTTTTCAACAGAGGATTCCACTATGCCTTTATTGCAACAATAATTGCTATTTTCATTTCGTTAGTTATATACTTGATTAACAAGAATAAATTCCCTGACCCTTCTGCATCAAAGGCATCTGGCAAGGACAGCAAAGGTATTTCAAAAGAGGAAATCACAATGGCTGCTTCTGAAGTCAAGCAAAGGATATACGCACTATTTGCAGTATTTGGTGTTGTTATTTTCTTCTGGTTCTCTTTCCACCAGAACGGTTATTCGCTAACTTACTTTGCCAGGGACTATATTAACCTTGAC
>JAAXVX010000313.1 GCA_013335275.1 Bacteroidales bacterium | reverse complement strand
CCGAGCTCCAGCATATCTCCCATTATGCTGGAGCTCGGAAAAGATTCACATGAAGAGCACAAAGAAATTCTGACATTTGCACAGGAACTCAATGCGCAAAACTATTACTTCGTTGGAAAAGAGTTTCATTCCGCAGCAAAAGGGAATCCGTTTTTTGGAGAAAAAGGAAAATTCTTTGACACCTCTGTGGATTTGAGAGACTACCTTTCTCTCAACCCTATTAAAGGCAACACAATCCTTATAAAAGGATCAAGGGGAACAAAACTGGAAAAAGTTCTGGAAATACTGGCATAAAAAGGCCGGCAACATTAAGAATTACTCTACATCAGGGGCAATCTCGATAAACCGGGGTTTGCCCCTGTTTAGCAAAAACGACAAAACAATCAACCCTTTAAATACTCCTTTAAGACTGACACTGTCTGCCCCTTCCGTGCGCACAACCTTTTTTTTCATTTTGTAGAAATCCATGTGCGCCCTCCATACTGCCATGAAGAAGCTTTTTTTACCCTGAAGCAGATATATAACTGCAGACAACCCGTCCGACAGCTTCCTTGTAAAAAGAACAGAACGGAGCCTCCTCTGAGGGAGATTTTTATACAGCATGAGCAGGTTGTTCCGGTAATTAAGATAGAGCTTTTTGGGAGAATTGTTTGGAAGAGTTCCTCCTCCTACATGGTAAACCACCGACGAAGGGAATACCCACACTTCACTGCCGCTCAGCTGAGCGCGCCAGCAAAAGTCAATCTCCTCCATGTGGGCAAAAAAGTTGTCATCAAGACCACCCAGTTTATGATAAAGACTGCTCCGCACCATCATTGCTGCACCTGATGCCCAGAAAACCTGAGAATCGAGATTATACTGTCCTTTGTCTTTTTCAATATTAGATAAAATCCTGCCTCTGCAAAACGGATAGCCCAACCGGTCTATAAACCCGCCCGATGCACCTGCATATTCAAAACTCTCCCTGTCAAATGCAGACAAAATCTTAGGCATGGCCACTCCGGCAGACGGGTTGTTTTCAAATCCGGCAACGAGTTCCTGAATCCAATTGGGAGTAACTTCAACGTCGGAGTTTAGAAGTATGTAATAGTCGGCCTCTATCTGGGCAAGAGCCTTGTTGTAACCGCCTGTAAAACCGTAATTTTCGGGGAATCGTATTACCCGCACCGAGGGATGCATAAATTCAGTCCAGTCTGCAGATCCGTCAGTTGAGCCATTGTCGGCAACAACAATTGACACACCTTCTATTCTTGAATGTTTTACGAGAAGAGGGAGAAATCTTTCGAGATAGTGTTTCCCGTTCCAGTTAAGGATAACGACTGCAATTGTTGCCAACTTTATTTTTTTTGTAAAGGTACAAAATACCTTTAAAGATGGAACCTTAAACCCACTTCAAATTTAAATTGCAAAGGCTGAACAGTTCTTACTGTTATTGGCTGACCTCCCGGGAAGAAGTATGAAACAGACGGGTCGGCATATAGCCCCAGTTTTTTGTGTATCATGTATTCGCCGCCGATACCTGCCCCAACCGACCACTGTACTCCCGACACGCTCTGAGTATGGTTTTCCGGAATATCGCCTATAACCTTGTATCTCAAAGCAAGCCCCTTTTCAAGCATTACCCCTGTATTGGCATAAAGGCGGAAACCTTTACTTTCAAGAATATTAATGTAAAGATTGAAAGGAATTCCAATATAATGGACAGTCTGCTCCTGACGTTCGCTTCCGTTTCTGTTTTGCACATCGGTATAAGAATAGAGCAGAGTGTAGTTGATTCCCGTGCCAAAAGAGACCCTCTTATCCACCGGCAACACAATCTGAAATCCGACTGAAACCGGAGGCAGATATTTCGTGTCATATAGATTTTCGTACGGTATCTGCTCCCTGTCCATAGACGAGAACATATCCTTGTGACCTATATTTGCCCTTGAAAGAAGTTCCATTGAACCGGAAGAAACAGAGGGGGAGAGCATAGTTGAGAAAGCAAGCAGCGGCTTGTTAAGTTTAAATCTTTTACTATTTACAGACTCCTCATATTCAACCATTTCCAAAGTCTTCTTCTCCCCGTTCTCTATTTTTTCTTTAATCTCTTTTTTTACCTCTTTATTTATATCAGTTTTTTCACCGGCATTTTCTTCTATAGCCGGTTTATTCACAACTTGTTCTCCTATAATATGTTTTACAGCATCCGGCTCTATGGCAACATCTTCGGCCTTTGCCATTGACGTTACCCTTGACTGTGACTTTTTATCGTTCACAACCTCAACTACGGCAATTTTCTCCTTAGGCATATCCTTTGGGGAAATGCTTGCATTAAGAACTGGCAATTCCGGTTTCGAAGTAAAAAGGTCGCCTCCGCCCATTACAAAAAAGAGAGCAACAGCCGCCGCAACAGCAGCGAGCGAACCAAACCCTCTCCTGAGCACAACACCCCTTCTTCTTCGTATAAGCGACGACGAAATATTGTTCCACCGGCAGATTCGTGGAAC
>JAAXVX010000044.1 GCA_013335275.1 Bacteroidales bacterium | reverse complement strand
CAGACGGCCATCCTGTTAAAGTGAACCTTCTTTTATTCAGTTCAGCAGGTAAAATGCTTGGAGAATATTCTTCCAAACATCTTGGAATGGGACTTATAAGCCTTCTCTCTGCAGACCCCGGAGGATATTATGCTCTGGTGACGGATGAATCGGGATTCACAAAGAGGGCAGAACTTCCAGTAGTAGAACAAAGCGGCGCAACTATTTCAATAAACAGGATTAAAGACAGGATAAACATTGTCGCGCAGATATCTGCAGCATTGAAAGGCAATACAAAGCTTATTATTAAAAACGGATCCGAAGCGTTTTATATGAAATCGCTGGAAAAGGAAGAGATTAGCGAAACTGTTCATTCCGGCGCTATGCCGTATGGCGTAAACTCTGTCCAGATTATGAACTCTGCCGGAGATATACTTGCGGAAAGATTAATATTCATAAACCGCAAATACCGGCCGGTTATAAAAATTGAACCACAGAAACCGTCATACGGAAAACGGGAAAAAGTAGAACTGAACATATCGCTTAATGATACTTTGGGTGGTCCCGTTTTGGGAGAGTTTTCAATATCGGTTACCGACAGCGCACTGGCGCCGTCTGTTCCATACAGGGAAAACCTCCTCAGCTATATGGAGCTCACAAGCGAACTGAGCGGAGAGGTTGAGGATCCTGGTTATTATTTCGAAAACCCATCGGCCGAAACCGAAAGATACCTCGATTTACTTATGATGACTCAAGGCTGGAGGTATCACTCAAAAAGTCTCAAAAAATATAAGAGAGAGTATTTCCAGGAAATCTCAGGATCTGTTGCCGGATTGTTCCGCAAAGAGGCAAAGAACACTACACTTATGATATTTGCCCCTTCAATAAAACTGCAACAGGCTTTCTACCTTGAGAAGAAGAGCACATTCCTGCTCGAGGGGCTCTCCTTTCCGGACAGCACAAAATTTCTGTTCGGGGTTGTCGGTAAGCAGGGCGGTCAGCTCTACGGATTGAAAATAGATGCCGAGGTTTTCCCTCCTCTCACGTTTGCATCAAACTACACAATTCCGCAGGTCAAAAAGAACGTTATTGAGAGTGCCGTAAAAGAGCAACGGTCCATTTCAACAGGAGAAGAGATGAGAACTCTTAAGGAAATTGTGGTTGTTGCCCCCATTAAGGAGATTTTTAAGCCAAAATTCAACCCTTCACCATTCCTTCATACCTTCCGTAAGGAAGACATCAGAGAGCGGGACCAGCTTTCCGAATTTGACAACATGATGCTTCAGGACTATATAATTTCGGCATTCCCGGGATTATACAAGGAGAATGGGAAATTAATATCTCCAAGGGCCGTGACATTTAATGGCCCGGGCGAACCTCTTCTCTATGTGGACGGCCTGCAGTGGAACAGTACGGAAATGCTTGAACAGTACGGGATGACCGTTATGGACATAGAGAATGTAGCTTTTCTGAGAGGAACAGCCGGTGCTGCTTTCAATACTATTAACGGGGTAATCCTTATTACTTCCAGAAGGGCGGGATCGGGAATCCTGCAAAACAAAACTTCAACGAATGTTGCCAGGGTTACGCCTCTGGGATACCAGAAGAACGTAGACTTTTATTCTCCAAAATACGAGGTTGCCAAAGAGATCAACTCTACTGTAAAAGACCTGCGAACAACCATCTACTGGAACCCAAGTGTCAAAACAGACGAAAAGGGAACAGCAAAAGTGGTCTTCTATACCGGAGACAGAGATTCAAAGATGGATATAAGAATCGAAGGACTCACAAAATGGGGTGAGGCTTTTGTCAAAAAAGGAACCGCAAACAGGGATAAAACAAAATAGCCGGATACTAATCAAGCTTAAGAACAGCCATAAAAGCACTTTGAGGAACCTCAACATTTCCTACCTGACGCATCCTTCTTTTGCCTTTTTTCTGTTTGTCAAGGAGTTTTCGCTTACGGGAGATATCTCCGCCGTAACATTTTGCAGTCACGTCTTTCCTCACTGCTTTTACAGTTTCCCTTGCAATGATTTTTGCACCAATGGCTGCCTGAATAGCAATGTCGAACTGCTGCCGCGGAATAAGTTCCTTTAGCTTTTCGCACATCTTCCTTCCAAAATCGTATGCGTGATCTTTGTGAATAAGGCTCGAGAGAGCATCCACCGGCTCTGCATTAAGAAGTATATCCAGCTTAACCAGATCGGCCTCCTTATAATCTACAACATGATAGTCGAACGATGCATAACCGCGGGAAACCGATTTAAGTTTATCGTAAAAGTCAAAAACAATTTCTGCCAGAGGCATTTCGAAATTAAGCTCTACCCTCTCGCTTGTGAGAAAATGCTGGCTAAGGAGAACACCCCTCTTATCCAGGCAAAGCTTCATTATAACTCCAAAATAGTCCGATTTTGAAATAATCTGTGCACGAATGTATGGTTCCTCGATATAGTCAATTAATGTAGGAGCAGGTAGTCCGGATGGGTTGTGAACATCTGTCATCTCTCCCTGAGTTGTGTACACCTTGTAGGACACATTGGGAACAGTGGTAATCACATCCATATCAAACTCGCGGAAGAGGCGCTCCTGAACAATTTCAAGATGGAGCAAACCAAGGAATCCGCAACGGAAACCAAACCCCAGGGCAAGCGATGACTCCGGTTCAAAAACCAGAGAGGCATCATTAAGCTGAAGCTTTTCAAGAGATGCACGAAGGTCTTCATATTCATCGGCTTCCACAGGATAAACCCCTGCAAATACCATTGGTTTAACCTCCTCGAATCCGGCAATGTGATCTGTACAAGGCCTGTTAATGTGGGTAATCGTGTCACCCACTTTTACTTCGCTGGCCGTTTTTATTCCGGAGATAATGTAGCCCACATCTCCGGTGCGCACTTCTCCCGTAGGAATCATTTTTAACCTTAGCAGACCAACTTCGTCGGCTTCATATTCTTTGCCGGTGTGGAAAAACTTTACCTTATCCCCCTTGCGGAGTATTCCGTTTTCTACCTTGAAATATGCTATGATTCCCCTGAAAGAGTTAAAAACCGAGTCAAATATGAGTGCCTGAAGAGGAGCGTTTTCATCTCCCTTCGGATGCGGTATCCTATTTATAATTGCACTGAGAATTGCCTCAACGCCTTGGCCCGTTTTGCCGCTTGCAAGAAGAATATCCTCGTCCTTACAGCCAATAAGGTCAATAATCTGATCCTTTACAGAATCAATCATTGCTGCCTCCATGTCAATCTTGTTGAGAACCGGGATTATTTCAAGGTCGTGATTCAATGCAAGATAAAGGTTTGAAATTGTTTGAGCCTGAATTCCCTGAGTTGCATCAACTACCAGCAGGGCCCCTTCGCAGGAGGCAATTGCACGTGATACTTCGTAAGAAAAATCCACATGACCGGGAGTGTCAATAAGATTGAGCGTATAGCTCTCCCCGTCATGGATATAATCCATTTGAATCGCGTGACTTTTTATGGTTATTCCCTTCTCCCTCTCCAGATCCATCGAATCCAGCACCTGAGCATCCATCTCTCTGGAAGTGAGAGTGTGGGTAAACTCAAGCAGCCTGTCGGCCAGTGTACTTTTTCCGTGGTCTATGTGTGCTATTATGCAAAAGTTTCTTATTTGCTTCATCTTCTTTTTTAACAGGCTTATGCCGGCTGCAAAGATAAAAATAATTACCAAATTCGTGAGATTGGTGTTATCTTTGTGCCAATCATATATAAATCAATTAATAATGGAACAAAAACCAACTTTACGCGAGATATCTTGCCAGATAAGGAGAGATATCGTCCGTATGGTCAACATGGCAGGTTCCGGGCACCCGGGGGGCTCCCTGAGCAGCACCGACCTGCTCACGGTTCTCTTTTTTGACCAGCTTAATCACAGTCCAAAGTCATGGAGAAGAGACGGAAAGGGGAAAGATATGTTTTTCCTTTCGGCAGGTCACCTCTCTCCCGTTTTTTACAGTGTTCTTGCAAGATCGGGCTATTTCCCGGTGAGCGAACTGGCAACTTTCCGCAAACTCGGGTCAAGACTTCAGGGGCACCCTTCAATTGAAAGAGGCCTTCCGGGAGTACATATGGCTTCGGGTTCGCTTGGACAGGGATTGTCTGTTGCATGCGGAGCAGCTATAACCAAAATGCTTAACGGGGAAAAGAATTTTATCTATGTTCTCATGGGCGACGGCGAAAGCGAAGAGGGTCAGGTTTGGGAAGCAGCAATGTTTGCAGCACATCACAAACTGGACAGAATAATTGCAGTTACAGACTGGAACGGGCAACAAATAGACGGGCCGGTGAGCAAAATAATGAATCTTGGCAATCTGGAGGCAAAATGGAACGCATTTGGATGGGAGACATCCGTTGTAGACGGACACAACCTCGAAGCCATAGCAGAAGCATACAGGAAAGCAAAAGCAAATACCGGAAACGGAAAACCGAAAATGCTCCTGATGAAGACAGAAATGGGTCAGGATGTAGATTTTATGCAGGGTACACACCAATGGCACGGGAAGGCTCCAAATAAAGAGCAAACCGAAGTTGCGCTTAAACAACTTAAGGAAACACTTGGTGATTTTTAACCACTTAAAATTTGCATAATCATGAACGAGAAATATATAAACACAGGAAATAAGGATACCCGTTCGGGTTTTGGCGCAGGCCTTCTTGAGGCAGGCCGTAAGAACCCGGAAATTGTGGCACTTTGCGCAGACCTCACCGGATCTCTTAAAATGGATGCCTTTGCGGCAGAATTTCCCGATAGATTTGTTCAATGCGGAATTGCTGAGGCAAATATGATTGGCACGGCTGCCGGTCTTGCTGTTTCGGGAAAAATTCCTTTTGCCGGCTCTTTTGCAGAATTTGTAACCGGAAGAGTTTACGATCAGGTCAGACAGGTTGTTGCATACTCGCATACAAACGTTAAAATATGCGCCTCGCACGCCGGTATCACGCTTGGGGAAGACGGAGCCACCCACCAGACCATGGAAGACATCGGCCTGATGAGAATGCTTCCAAACCTTACCGTGATAAACCCGTGCGACTATAATCAGACTATGGCTGCAACTCTTGCGATAGCCGAGTATGAGGGACCGGTTTATCTTCGCTTTGGACGGCCATCTGTTCCAAACTTCACTCCTGCCGGTCAGAAATTTGAAATAGGCAAAGCAATCACTCTCATTGAGGGAAGTGATGTTACAATTTTTGCAACAGGCCACTTGGTGTGGGAAGCAATAGTAGCTGCAGGGATTCTTGAAAAAGAGGGAATATCGGCAGAACTTATAAATATTCACACCATTAAACCTTTGGACGAAAAAGCAGTCTTAGAATCAGCAGCTAAAACAGGAGCAGTTGTTACAGCAGAAGAACATCTTATTGCAGGAGGAATGGGAGAGCTCATAGCAGGTCTACTGGCCCGCGAACTTCCAAAACCGGTGGAATTTGTTGCTGTTGACGACCTTTTTGGGCAGAGCGGCGAACCTTCGGAACTTATGAAGGTATACGGGCTCGATGCAGAGAACATTGTGAAGGCTGCAAAAAAAGCAATCGAAAGAAAATAGTATTAGAAGAAAGATGGACGATAAAGAACTCCTGGCATTATACCGAGAGAACGGGAAAGAGCACTATGCCTTTAACCTTATCGTCAAAGCATATAGCGAGAGGCTATACTGGCATATCCGAAAGCTTGTGGAATCGCACGACGACGCAAACGATCTTTTACAAAATACATTCATAAAAGCATGGGCAGCTCTTCCCGAATTCCGGGAAGAGTCCCGTCTTTTTACATGGCTCTACCGTATTGCAACAAATGAAACTTTAACATTTTTAAAAAGGAAAAAAATAAGGTCCTTTCTCTCATTGACCGACTATTCAAAGCAGCTTGAAAACAAAATTGAATCCGATGTCTACTTCGACGGAGATGCTACTCAAAAAGCGCTTCACAAAGCCATCCTCAAGCTCCCTAACAAACAAAGGATAGTCTTTAATATGCGATATTTCGATGAGATGAAATATGAAGAAATGTCCGAAATTCTGGGCACATCCGTTGGTGCATTGAAGGCTTCGTATCACCATGCCTCTCAAAAAGTTCAGAATTCTTTGGAGTCTTTACTTTAATCCTTTTACATTTTAAATAGTCAAATGTATATGAAAGAAAAATTTAATATTGACCAGCCGCATCTCAGAGAGAATCCCTACAAAGTACCGCAGGGATACTTCTCCTCTTTGCAGGATGCTGTTTCCGAAAAAATATCTTCGGAGAAAAAGCAACCCGGCACTTGGTCTGTAGTTAAACCTCAGCTTGCTCTTGTATCTTCTTTTGCTGTTATTTTTCTTATGGGCTATGTTGCTGTACGATTATTCACTCCCACTGTAACAGTAACCTCAGATAAAAACATTTCGGCAGAGTCGGAATATTTTGAAGGGAACTTTATGGAAACATCCTTTATTGACTTCTATGATTCAGCAAAAGATTCTCTGTTAAAAGAGGAACAGGTTGACCCAAATGAAATTGTTGAGTACCTTAACACAAACGCAAGTTCGGTATATATTGCTTCACTTGAATAAATTATTGGTTATGAAAAAGATATTATTATTAACAGTTGTTCTCTTCTACGCTTCGGGGCTTTTTGCTCAGGACGGAGGCCCCCTGATGCAGAATAACGGCCAATCCCGTTACGAACAAATACAGAGTGCAAAAATTGCATTTTTCACATCGGAGCTTGAACTCACACCAAAAGAAGCTGCAGAGTTCTGGCCGGTATACAATAAATTGTGGAAAGCCCGGGAAATTGCCCACAGGCGAATACAGAGCAACATGCGCATAATGTGCAAAGCCTTGTCCGAAGATTCAAAAACATCTGACAGCGAGCTTAAGGCCATGGTGGAAAATTATGTGGACGGCTTTAACGACGACGGACTTATCCAGAGAGATTACCTGAATCAGTTCTACAAGATTCTGCCAATAAAAAAGATTGCCAAGCTATACAAGGCAGAAGAAGACTTTAGGGTAAGGATGATTCATCAGTTGCGAAAAGGCGGCGGAATGGGAGAGAGATCCGAGAAATAAAAGCAAACGTTTTCAGAAATTGAGATAGAGATCGCCGGTTAGCCGGCGATACTCATTTGTATATGGCCCGTCTCCCCTCTCCTGTATTGTGAGCAGCTCTTCTGCAGGAATACCTTTCTGAATGATGCAACCTTCTTTGCAACTAATTTTGAACTCCATGAGCACTCTTTTTATCTTCCCTGCAGAGACAGTCTTTACCCTGCATATTCTCACAGGCACAAGACCCTCTTCCCTGGCAAGAAGTATAAACTCTTCCAAAACCTCAGCGGGGAGCACCACCGAAAAAATTCCCTTCTCTTTTAACATTTTTGCAGCAGAAGATATGAGGGTGCCGTATGAAAGATTGTCATTATGCCTCGCCGACGAGCGTCGTGCAGACGGGGCCTTTAAGGAATCTTTGAAGTAGGGCGGGTTTGAGGTAATTATGTCGAATCTGTTTTCGAAGGAGTTATCCATCGTCATCTCCTGAAGTGTGAGATGTTTTGCATTAAGCATTGCGGGCCAGGGCGAAGCAGAAAAATTCTCCTGAGCCTCGGTTGCCGAAGGCCCATCCGAGTCAATTGCAAATATTGAAGATTGTGCCGAAATGCATTGTAGTCTCTGGGCAATAATGAGAGCAATAACACCTGTACCGGTACCGATGTCAAGAACTTCCAGCTTTTTAGCGGGGGCCGTGAGGGAAGGTATCGCAAGCCAGGCACCAAGAAGCACACCATCGGTGTTTACTTTCATTGCCGAACGGCCATGCATTACCCTAAATTGCTTAAAGCAGAAACTCTCCATCTTTCATTTCAAGACATCTGTCGCTCATTGAAGCGAGGTCCCTGTCGTGTGTAACTATAATTATGGTTTGGCCATACTTTTCACGCAAATCAAAAAAGAGTTTATGTATCTCCTTTTTAGTGTGAGTGTCCAGATTTCCCGAAGGTTCGTCTGCCAGCAGAACAGAAGGCCGGTTGATGAGAGCTCTTGCAATCGCTACTCTTTGCTGCTCTCCGCCACTCAGTTCTCCGGGTTTATGTGTAAGCCTTTCTCCCAAACCCAGAAAGGTGAGAAGTTCTTTTGCCCGCTCTTTTGCGGCCCCCATTTTCTCATTTGCAATGAGAGCAGGTATGGCTACATTTTCCAGAGCAGTAAACTCCGGGAGCAGGTGGTGAAACTGAAAAACAAAACCAATTTTTTTATTTCTAAAATCGGCAAGAGCATTGGAGCTAAGAGCAAAGATGTCCGTTCCGTCAATTATAACCCTTCCCGAATCGGGACGGGAAAGACTACCAAGCACTTGGAGCAAGCTGGACTTTCCTGCCCCGCTTGCTCCAACAATACTTAGTACTTCGGCTGCCTTTGCCTGAAAATTTATTCCTTTTAAGACCAACAGGCTGCCATATGATTTTTTGATATCGTATGCCTCTATCATTAAAATCGCTACTCGTCCTTATCGTTAGATTCGTAATCCTTGAGCAATTTATCCTGAACCTCGGCAGGAACCTGCTGGTACTCTGCAAAAGTCATTGTAAATGTTGCCCTGCCAGAAGTAAGAGAGCTTAGTGTTGTCGAGTATTTATTCAACTCTGCAAGAGGAACCCTGGCTTTTAAAACTTCAAATCCCTTTTCGCTGCTCATTCCTTCAATCATGGCCCTGCGGTTCTGAAGGTCGCTCATTACGTCTCCCATACAATCGCTTGGTACGAGTACCTCAACATTGTAAATTGGCTCCATAATTTTCGGACCTGCTTTTTTGAAGGCCTCCTTGAATGCATTACGTCCTGC
>JAAXVX010000312.1 GCA_013335275.1 Bacteroidales bacterium | reverse complement strand
CTCATTGCATCTTTTGAAGAGAAAGAGAAAGAGTTTTCCGGAATTATTAAAATGGGGAGAACCCAGCTTCAGGATGCAGTTCCAATGACACTTGGTCAGAGTTTCGGTGCTTTCGCATCGGCAATGAAGCACGAACTCAGGAGACTCGACAAGGCTTCCAGAGAACTGCTGTATATCAATATGGGCGCAACTGCAATAGGCACAGGTATAACATCGGAACCCGGATATGCAGAGGCCTGCATTTATCACATAAGAAAAATAACTGGCTGGGATTTAAAACTCGCATACAACCTCATTGAAGCAACACATGACACTTCATGCATGGTGGCCTACTCTTCTGCCCTTAAGTCTATCGCAATTCGTCTGTCAAAAATATGCAACGACCTAAGGTTCCTTTCATCCGGGCCACGTACAGGTATTGCAGAAATTAACCTGCCACCCAAGCAGCCGGGATCATCAATTATGCCGGGTAAAGTAAACCCGGTAATTCCTGAAGTAGTAAACCAAATATGCTTTAAAGTAATTGGAAATGATTTAACCATTACTCTTGCTTCCGAAGCAGCTCAGCTTGAACTAAATGTAATGGAACCAGTACTTGTTCAAAGTCTCACAGAGTCCTGCATCTGGATGACAAGAGGTTTTGACACACTCCGTGTTGAGTGTATCGAGGGCATTACTGCAAATCCTGAGCATTGCCGCGACATGGTTGAGCATTCAATAGGAATCGTAACTGCCCTTAAGCCATATATCGGCTATGCACTGAGTACGGAAATTGCAAAAGAGGCTTTGGAAACCGGTGGAAGTGTTTATAACCTGGTTCTCGAAAAAAACATTCTCACAAAAGAACAACTGGACAAAATACTTGATCCTAAGCACATGATTCGTCCGGTAAAACTCACTTTGTAATTATAACTTTATAATATAGAAAGAGACTGGCAGATAATGTCAGTCTCTTTCTATATATAATATCCGGAATCTCCGGCTGCGCGTTGCGTTTATCTCTGTCATTTAATCACTACCTACAAATAAGATTTAAACATATTCTCTTCTTTTTTGGCAGGGAGTTGGAAAATAACAGGGATTGAAAACCTCATCTTTACATACTGATTATGCTGTTTTCCCGGAATCCATTTTCCACAATTTTTAATTGCTTCAGCAGCCTCTTTGTCAAGGGACGGATACACGCTCTCGACAATTTTAACGTCTGTAATTTTAGCGTCATAATCTACGATAAAAGACAGAACAACTCTTCCTTCAATATTCTTCATTTTGGCATCTTCCGGATATCTGAGCATTCGGGAAATATCAGAAGAAAAGAATTCAATGCCTCTATAGTAATCCGGGGGCGTGTTTGCCCCAACTTTGTCCGGTTGTACCGATCCGTCTTCGTTCCAGAACTCTTCTGAAATCAAAACTCCATCTTTATAAAGATATTTTGCAGATATATTCCCGGAAGGAAAATAATAAGATGCATACCCGCTTTTCTCTCTGTTTGTAAAATTAACAACTTCACTTGTATCCCCGTCTTTCCTAAAGAAGATTAATTCGCCGGTTTTAAGATCTTTTGTTTTGAATATTCCTTTTGCTTCAGGCCTTTTCCATCCGGACGTCCTTTCGACGATAAATTCTCCTTGCGGGTTTTCTGCCGATGGCGTTACTATATAATATGCATTTCCCTCAAACGTCTTTTTCCAGTTTTCTTTAAAATACTGTTGTCCTAACAATGTAAATGTTGAAAAACCCACAAGCAAACTCAGGCAGAAAATTCTTATAATAATTTCTTTATGAAGTTTCATCCTTAATACTTTCTTGTGTTACTGATTCTGCTTTCTGCAGATCCTTTATTGATATTATTTGAATATCCCGGCCTTGGCTCACCCAGGCGGAATGTTACAGGAAAAACCAAACGTTCACTAAAAGTTTGATTAAAGTCCCTTCCTGGCAACCATTTTTTACTCTTCTCAATAACTCTTATTGCCTCTTTGTCCAGATCCGGATGGGCACTTTTTACAACTTTTATATCTGCCAGTGATCCGTCTTTTTGGACACTAAAAGACAAAACCACTCTTCCCTGAATTCCCAGGTTTCTGAGGTGTGTCGGATAAATCAACGAGCGAGCCACATATTCATTAAACTTATCCTTGCCACCGGGATACTCTGCGTGTCTGTTTGCATCTTTAATCTTAGTCATTGGGCTGCCATCCTCGTTCCAGTATGATTCGTTTTTTATCTCGCCCTCTGAGTAAAGTAATTTCGCCGACATCTGGCCGTTTGGAAAGAAATACTCTGCATTTCCATCGAATTTGCCATCTTTCATATTTCTCTCAGTGAATTTCTCTCCAGTTGGATGCCAGCTCATTTCTTTTCCATTAAGCAGGCCATTAGCATAAGTCCCTAAATACGTAGAATCTCCGTTAGATTTAATAAAAAGTAGCACTCCGTTTTTAAAATCGTCTGTCCTGTATATTCCTTCCAAAATGTTTCTTTCTCCATTAG
>JAAXVX010000311.1 GCA_013335275.1 Bacteroidales bacterium | reverse complement strand
GTTCAACCCGTCTGCCCCGCCGAAATATGCGATGGCTACTGTTGCCCATATTAATGTCACAATTCCTTCGCATATCATAGCGCCATAGAAGGATGGCCGGCCGTATTTCTCGTCGGACATACACCTTGCCATCATAGGAGACTGCGTTGCGTGGAATCCCGAAACTGCGCCGCACGACATCACAATAAACATCATGGGAAAGAGAATATTCGACCCCGGGTTTGAATGAAAGTTTTTGAAAGATCCAAGACTTAGTTCCGGAATTATAAGGTCCCCGGTAAATCCCTTAAACACAAGTGCCCCTCCAATGGCAACGGCCATAAAAATAAGAGTGGCACCCATAAAAGGGTATATTTTCCCAATAATTTTATTAATTGGCAAGAGCGTAGCAAGTATGTAGTATGCGAAAATTATATATAACCAAAACGAGGCGCTCATGCCGGAAAGTTTTGAGATGAGATCTGCCGGTCCTGTGACAAACGCTACGCCTACAGCCATTAAAAGAAGTCCGGTAAAAACAGCTAATATATTTTTTATGCTTCCCCCAAGATATTTTGCCACAATGTCCGGCAAACTTTTTCCATCGTTTCTTATTGAGAGCATCCCTGAGAAATAGTCATGTGTTGCCCCCATAAAAATACAGCCTAAAACAATCCAGATATATGCCATTGGGCCATATGCCGCTCCAAGGATTGCTCCAAAAATAGGCCCGAGCCCGGCAATATTTAAAAATTGAATTACAAAAATTTTCCAGGGCTTAATTTCCTGATAGTCCACGCCATCGGCCATCCTTTTCAAAGGCGTTTGTATTGACGACGACGCGCCGAAAAATTTCTCTACAAATTTTCCATAAATGAAGTAACCTCCTATCAGGAGGAGAATTGATAATCCGAAAGTTATCATAATAAAAGGTTAAGTTACATTTGTAATCATCAACTTTCTACCCACTCAATATTAATTCCTCTTCGCTCCATTCCCCGGAACCAGGTCATCTGCCTTTTTGCAAACTGATGTATTGCTGTTGCAAGCTGGAACTCCATCTCCACATAAGTAAGCTTCCCGGTTAGGTAAAGAGTTACAAATTTATATTCGAGCCCGTAGTAAATTAAATCTTCGGGGGTAATTCCTGAGGCAATAAGACGCTCAACCTCTTCTATCATTCCATTTTGCAGTCTTTCCTTAAGCCGTTGGTCTATCCTTTCATTTCTCTCTTCCCGGCTGACAGATATTCCTGTATATTTTGTTTTAACAGCAAATGGTTCTTCCCGTATCACAGGGTTATTACTCTCAAAAACGGCAATTTCAAGTGCACGGATAACACGCTTTTTACTATCCAGGTCGGATACATTGTGAAGAGATTTCATTGACGCCAGGCGTGCCGACAACTCTTCCATAGGAAGTTTTTCAAGCTCATTTCTAAGCTCCGGATCCGGCGGCACCTCCGGAAGTGCATAACCTCTTGTTGCTGCCTCGATATAGAGGCCGGAGCCTCCGCACAGAATCGGTTGTTTCCCTCTGGCAACAATGTCTTTATAGGCGTTTATGAAATCGCGCCGGTACCGGAAGATGTTGTATTTTTCTCCGGCATCCACAATATCTATAAGATGATAAGGAACGGAGATGCCATCGGCTGAGTAGCAGGCAAGGTCCTTTCCTGTCCCGATATCCATTCCTCTGTATACCTGACGCGAGTCTGCGGAGATAATCTCTCCGCCTGTTTCCAGGGCCAGTTTTACAGCATATTTGGTTTTGCCGGAGGCCGTTGGACCTAAAATGCAAATCAAATCTTCGTTCATTCCACAAATTTACACTATTTTTGCACTCCCATGACTAAAGGAAAGAGTAAAATAGAGATTAAAAACAAGCGTGCATCTTTTGAATATGAGTATATCGAGAGTTTCACCGCTGGTATTATCCTCACCGGAACAGAGATTAAATCTATCCGTGCGGGCAAGGCCTCTCTTTCGGATTCCTATTGTTATTTCGTGAATAAAGAGTTGTATGTGAAAAACATGCACATTGCCGACTATTGGTGGGGGACATTCAATGCACACGACCCAAGGCGCGACCGCAAACTTCTGCTAAACAAAAAAGAGCTTAACCGGCTTTTTCGCGGCTCCCGGGAAAAGGGGCTCACAATTATTGCCACACGCCTGTTTATTGCCGAAAACGGATTTGCCAAACTTAATATTTCTCTGGCAAAAGGGAAGAGAGAGTACGATAAGAGACACACAATCAAAGAGAATGACCTGCGTCGCGAATCGGACCGTAACCTCTAACCGGTCGCTTCAATAAGTTTATACCTGAATTATTTTTTGCCTCGTGCCCCTGCCTGGGTCACTTTTGTTCCGGTCTCAATCATTGCCGGTTTGCCCTTATAAATACTGTAGATTAAGAGAAGAACTCCTCCCGCAATAAACGGAATACTCATCCACTGTCCCATATTGAGCGACATGCCTTGTTCGAATGCAACCTGAGGTTCTTTAACGAATTCGATA
>JAAXVX010000310.1 GCA_013335275.1 Bacteroidales bacterium | reverse complement strand
TTCCGTTCCGGCCGAATCGCCGGCGTCGGGTTGCGTTTTTATCTCTGACATCTATACACTGCCAACTAATCTCTTCGGGCTTGTGCGTCCTCCTCCGCGTTGCTTCGTCCGGCCGAATCGCCCTCATCAATTAGTTGGCAATGTAAAAAATTGTTCAGAAATGTTGCAACCCGACGCCTAAGGCAAAAAACAGAAGTCTCGATGTGACGCATTATCAATTATATACTAAAAAGGATGGCGTCTACGATGCCATCTATTAACAAAAAAATGCCCGACCTTCCGGCGGGCATTTTTTTATTTTTATTGAACAAGACAACAACTCACACTGTCATTATCTCTCTCTCCTTGATTGAAAGAACTTCCTCAATCTTCTTGTTGTAGCTGTCGGTCTCTTTTTGGAGTGCATCTTCTCCGTCTTTTACCACATCCTCGGGAAGGCCCTCTTTCTGAAATTTCTTAAGAAGTTCCACGCCGTCTCTGCGGATATTGCGGATACTGATTTTTGCAGTTTCTCCTTCGGATTTAACTTTTTTAACCAGCTCTTTACGTCTCTCTTCGGTGAGAGGAGGTACGTTGATTCTGATATGCTCTCCGTTATTCTGAGGTGTAAAACCTATGTTTGCAACCATGATTGCCTTTTCTATAACAGGAATCATTTTTTTGTCCCATGGCTGTATTAGCATTGTTTTGGCATCGGGAGTGGTGATGCTTGCTACTTGTGGTACTGGTGTGGGATTACCGAAATAATCCACCATCACATTGTTGAAGACAGCAGGATTGGCTTTTCCGGCTCTGTAGGTCTTGAGTTCTTCCTCAAGGTGCAGCATAGCCTTTTGCATTTTTTCTTTTGCAGAGGTGAGAACCTCTTTTTGCTTGCTTATATCCATATGTTATTCAATTAATAAGTATTTGCAGTTTATTGTGGGAACAAAGATACGATGTTACTTTGAAACAACTGTTCCTATCTCTTCTCCTTTAACGATTTTCAATAAGTTTCCGGTAGTGTTCATGTCAAAAACGACAATAGGAACATTATTCTCCTTGCAAAGGGCAAAAGCCGTGAGATCCATTATTTTCAGGTTGTCGGCAAGTGCTTTGTCAAAAGTGAGGGCCGAATATTTTACTGCTTTTGGATCCTTTTCGGGATCGGCATTGTATACGCCATCGACCCTGGTTCCTTTAAGCAGAGCCTCTGCTCCTATTTCCGCAGCTCTGAGTGCCGATGCAGAATCCGTAGTAAAGAAAGGGTTTCCTGTGCCTCCTGCAATTATGGCAACTCCGCCTTTTTGCATAAATTCTACAGCCTTATCCCTTACATAATACCTTGCATATGGCTCCATTGCAGTTGAGGTAAAGAGCTCTGCATCTATTCCGGCACTTTTAAGTGCCATTGAAAGTGCAAGGCTGTTTATAACAGTTGCAAGCATTCCCATCTGGTCTCCTTTCACTCTGTCAAACCCCATTCCAACACCGGAAAGACCCCTGAAAATATTGCCTCCGCCAACAACAATCGCCACCTCAACTCCCGCAGAAACAATCTGTTTAATATCCGAAGAGTAGCGAGCCAACATGCTCACCTCTATGCCTTTGCCGTCTATGCCCCCTAAGCTCTCACCGCTTAGTTTGAGCAAAACTCTTTTGTATTTCATTTTCCAGGTTTATCTAACAAAAGTAGCCAAATATTATGAAAATACCAAGTTAGAGATTATCTTTGCGCAACTTTGAAAAGAGCAGAAAATTAATTAAAAGATATCATGGGAAACATTTTCACCTCATCCATTGGCAAGAAGCTTATAATGAGCATCTCGGGTTTATTTCTAATCCTATTTTTACTGGTTCACCTATTAGCAAACTCAGCATATTTGTTTGGACCTGAGGCTTTTGACCTCATAATAGAAATCATGGGATCTCCAGTTGTTGTTGCAATGGTTCCGGTTTTGGCTTTTGGATTCATTATCCATATATTTTATGCATCTTATCTTACTCTTACAAACATGAAGGCCCGCGGTAAAGAGAGATATGCAGTTCCCAACAAAGGGGAAACAGACTCATGGTCTTCAAAAAACATGTACGTTCTTGGAGTAATAGTACTTGGATTTCTTGTTTTCCACCTAACACACTTCTGGGCAAAAATGCAGCTTCCGGAATTTACAGGAGGAGAGGCCGAAAACGTAAACGACCTGATGCCTCTTATCTTCGGGAACATCTACATCCTCATTGCATACATAATTTGGTTCTGCGCATTGTGGTTCCACCTTACACACGGTTTCTGGAGTGCACTTCAAACAGTTGGAATGAATAACCATAAATGGCTTGGCCGCTGGAGAGCAGTATCTTATGTATACGCAACTGTTGTTGTTCTAGGATTCATTGGCATAGCAGTAACAGCATACCTTAAAGCAAACGGAATAGTAGGTTAACGAAAGTTTTTCCTACAAAATAAGATCTCTAATGATCCCGTCCGAGAGAAACAATAATCCGGACGGGATTCTTATTTTATC
>JAAXVX010000309.1 GCA_013335275.1 Bacteroidales bacterium | reverse complement strand
AAAGAAGCAAAAAATTAAAGCGACTCTATATCAAAGGCCAAGGGGATTTTGAGAAAAATCTCTGTCTCCGCTGCAACTTTTCTGAACGGATTGCAGTCTAACAGACAAACCTTTTAAACAAAACAAAATTATGGAAGCAATTCTTGGGATTTTAGTCCCCTTTACAACAGCAGTTTTAATCATTGCAATAATTTATCTGGCAAAGTATTTCAAGGAGAAATCGAGAAATGAGCTCATTGCAAAGGCTATCGAGCACGGAAAGGATATTTCTCCGGATCTATTCAAAAGCAATGAAAGACCCAGAAAACAATCTGATCCCCTCACAAGTGCACTTGTATCAATTGGAATAGGTATCGGATTATTCGGCGCTTTGTACTTTTTCTTTGACGGATTTAAATTTGCAGCATTCGGCCTCATTCCCCTGTTCATTGGTATAGGACAACTGGTTGCCTATTTTGTAAACAAGAAAAATAAAACACAAGACTAACTGTGAACAGAGCCGCTTTTGAAAAAGAGGTGATAAACAATCAGGAACCGCTGCGGCGGTTCCTTTTAAACCTTTGTGGCGGCGATGGTGCTTTGAGTGACGATATAGCTCAGGAGGCATTTATTAAAGCCTACTTAAATATCAACTCATTCAACGGATTGTCGAAATTTTCAACCTGGCTCTTCCGCATAGCGTATAACTGTTATTGCGACAACAAAAGGGCTTCTCAGAGATTCTCTACTGTTGAGATAAACGACAGAGTTCATATGGCAGGTGAGAGTTCCGATTCCAGATATAAAAACCAGGAACTCTATATGGCTCTTGCGCAACTTGGAGAGAAGGAGAGATCGGCAATTCTGCTCTTTTACATGGAAGATAAAAGTATAAAAGAGATATCAACAATAACGGGAACACCGGAGAATACGATAAAGTCCCACCTTTCCAGAGCCCGTTTAAATTTGTCAAACCATCTAAAAACTATCGGTTATGAAAGATGATAATATAAAACAATTCTTTACAGAGCATAAGCAGGAGATTCCCGATGAGGGATTCAGCAACAGACTCTTTGCCGCGCTTGATTGTTTACCCGAACCTAAACCGAGAGTCGACAGGTCGAGAATGATTACTGCAATATTTGCAGCAGCGGGATTTTTACTTTTTGCTGTGCTTGGCGGTTATTCGATACTTATAGAGGGTCTCAGCTCAATGGGCGGAATCTTTGTAAACTACAAATCGGCCACACCGGAAATTGTAATTGCAATGATATTCACCTTCTGTGCCTTGTTTGCTCTTGGAAGATTTGCGGTAAAGGATAATCAGTAGAACCCGGAAAAACTCAGAATAAAACCGGATCTTCCAGCAATTTGTATGACATTCTGTGATACTTGCAAGGTCCGTACAACTTAATGGCCTCTCTATGCTTTTTTGTAGGGTAGGCCATATTTCTTTCCCAGCCGTACTGTGGAAATTCAGCTGCTATTTTTTTCATGTATTCGTCCCGGTGGGTCTTGGCAAGAACGGATGCTGCCGCAATAGATGCAAACCGTCCGTCTCCCTTTACGAAACACTCATGAGGTATATTCTGATATTTCATAAACCTGTTCCCGTCTACCAGTATATACTGAGGCAATACAGACAAAGAGTCCAGAGCAAGATGCATTCCTTTTATTGAGGCTTTAAGAATATTAATCTTATCTATCTCCGGGGCATCCACGGCTGCAACGCTCCATGCAACAGCCTCTTTTTCTATGATTTCCCGGAGCATGTCTCTCTCTTTTTCTTTAAGCTGTTTTGAGTCGTTAAGAAGAGGATGAAAAAAATCCTCAGGAAGAATTACTGCTGCTGCATAAACCGGGCCGGCAAGACAACCCCTTCCGGCTTCGTCGCAACCCGCTTCAATTCTGTTTTTTTCGTAATATGGCAATAGACTTGGAAAGGCCGGCATATATGTGAAATTTACCGGCAATTTAGTGAATGTGTCAATATTTTGAAATTTTATCCTTTAAAATTCCAATAAGAGTATTTTTACTTTCGATAGATGCTTTATACTCACTATTTGCGCAGTCAATTTCTGCCTTGAGCAGTTCTCGCTGCATTTCCGATTCTGAAAGCAATTTTTGAAGGCTCTCTATTCGGGAGTCTTTTTCGGCAATCTGGTCAAGAAAACTTTGGGATAGATTTTCGAAAAGCAGGTTTTCAGCCGGAATATTCAAAACCCTTGATATATCATTAAGACGCGGATTGATGAGAGCAGTCTTTCCTCCCTCAATTTTTCTGTATCCATTGAGTGAAATTCCCAGAATCTGGGCCATATACTCCTGAGAATACCCCAGATCTCGTCTCCTTTTTCGAATGGTTTCCCTTATCCTGTCTGTATTCATCAACACAAATATAAGCCTAAGTTCACTTGAGTATGGACAATCAGAAGTGGCCACAATACACACAAAAAGTATGTATATGTTTTAAAATAAAATATAGTATTGTCAAAATAAAATTTAGAAATGGATAAATCGACAC
>JAAXVX010000308.1 GCA_013335275.1 Bacteroidales bacterium | reverse complement strand
TTTTTTGTTGGCGGAAAGGGAAAGGATTCAAAAACCTTTGTCTACCGTATCCACGAAGAGCCAAACATGGACAAGGTTACTATTCTCCGGACTTTTGTCAAGCACTTCGGTTATGATAT
Source organism: Bacteroidales bacterium (assembly GCA_013335275.1). GTDB lineage: Bacteria > Bacteroidota > Bacteroidia > Bacteroidales > UBA932 > Bact-08. The sequence continues at coordinate 2,390 of JAAXVX010000308.1, read as the reverse complement.
GAGCCCCACAAAGAACGCAAGGGAACTTTCGAGCGAGATAAACAAATTGCTCACCACCGTGAAAGGAAGGCCGGAAGAGAGCGCAATTGAGATTATGGCTCTCCGGTCAATGGCAAGAGCAAGATATTCAACAGACAATGCCGGTCACTATGGTCTGGCCTTTGACTACTATACCCACTTCACTTCTCCTATCCGCAGGTATCCGGACATGATGGTTCACCGCCTTCTTGCCTTGTACCTGGACAATGCAAAATCACAGGACAAGGGCTACTACGAAGACCGCTGTAAATACTCCAGCGAAAGGGAACAGCTAGCAACCGAAGCCGAACGCGCCAGCATAAAATACAAAATGGTTGAATTTATGCAGGATAAGGTGGGTATGATTTTCGACGGAAATGTATCCGGGATTACCGAATGGGGCATGTTCGTTGAGCTTGCCGAGACAAAAGTTGAGGGTCTTGTTGCACTAAGAGATATTAAAGAGGATTATCTTCAGTTTAACGAAGAGTCAATGTCTCTTTATGCCAAAAGAAGCGGAAAACGGTTTATTCTTGGAGACGCTGTTAAGGTAAAAGTAGAAAAAGCCAACCTGGAACAAAAACAACTTGACTACTCACTAATATGGGAAGAGAGTGGCGCTACACCCGAAAGGCCAGAAAAGCAAAGACATAGCAGAAGACAGGAAGGGCGTGACGAGACCAAATCCCTCTCCAGAAGAAAAAAATCTTAAAAAATATTTTGCGTATCGATAAAAGTATATACTTTTGCACCGTTGATTAAACAACTATTGTATATGCAACTAATCGAACTTGTAAAAATTAATGAGCTGCTCTCTATCCTTAGCGGAAGGTTGTCGGCTACACTAAACCGGCACCTGAACAGGAAATTCAAGGCAGCAGGACTTGAGATTACTACTGAACAGTGGCTTGTTCTGGTTTGCCTGTGGAACAAGGACAAGCTCACGCAACAGGCTATAAGCGAACAAACATTCAAGGACAAGGCGAGTATTACAAGGCTTCTGGATACTTTGTCCAGACATGATCTCATCGAAAGACACTCAGAACCCTCGGATAGGAGAATAAACCTTATACACCTTACGGAAAAGGGAAAAAAGCTTGAAGAACAGGCTATGGCTATTGTCAAGGAATCTTTCGAACAGGCCATTACCGGAATCACACCTCAGGAACTTCTTTTTTCAAGAGAAATAATCATTAAACTTTTAAACAATATTATTTAACTGCTAAAAACAGACATATTTTTTCACCCCACAATAGTTGCATATTCAACTATTGCGTATTCAACCAAGCAAACTAACAATAATTAAATAACCCTTTGCAAATGAAACGATTTGCTCTTTTAATTTTACTGACATCAAGCATTGTCACCCTTTATGCACAAAATACTCTTTCAATTGAAGAGTGCCGGAAACTGGCAATGGAGCATAACCGCTCTATTATGATTGCCAAAGAAAAGGCCGATGTAGCAACCGAATTGAGAAAGGCTGCCTTTACACAGTTTCTTCCAAATTTTTCCGCAAACGGAACGTACCTTTTTAATCAAAAAAACATATCGCTCATGAGCGAAGACGCTCTGCTTCCTATTGGAACGAAAATGGCCGATGGCTCTTTTGGTTTCAGGCAGGATCAGGTAAAAAACCAATGGGTGCAGGTTAGTCCCGGAGTTTATGCCCCACTCGATGCAAGCGGAAAGCCATTCGATCCAAAAGCCGAGCCGGGTAAGATTATCTGGAAAGATTATGCCTTATTGCCAAAGGAGGCTCTTGAAATGGATGTAAAAAATGTTTTCGCGGGAGCCGTTGGTTTTGTTCAGCCTGTTTTCATGGGAGGCAAGGTTCGGGAGCTGTACAAAATGGCCAAAAGCGGAGAGAGACTTGCCAGTATTGAGCAGGAGAGAGCAGTAGATGAACTTATAATAGATGTCGATGAAGCATACTGGAGAGTAGTTTCGGTTGAGAATAAACGGAGACTGGCACAGGAGTACTGCCTTCTGATGGAAAAACTGGTGAAAAATGTAGGTATAATGGTGGAAGAGGGTGTTGCAACAAAAGGCGATGTACTCAAGGTGAGCGTTAAGCTAAATGAAGCACAGATGATGCTGGCTAAAGCCGACAACGGGCTCAGGCTTTCAAAGATGGCACTTTTCCAGATTTGCGGCCTTGAGATAAACTCAGATTACACTCTGTCGGAAAGCAATCTTACAGGAAATAACAATGTCAATCCGGTAAAGCCCACAGATTCTCTTATAGAAAACCGTGCAGAAATCCGTGCCCTTAACGAGGCAAAGAAAATTGCCGGCTCAAATCTTAAGATTATGGAATCGAGGTTTATGCCCAACCTTATTCTGTCGGGAAATTATATCGTATCAAACCC
>JAAXVX010000043.1 GCA_013335275.1 Bacteroidales bacterium | reverse complement strand
TAAATTCAGAAATTCCATTATTGCGGGCTGTTTTCACTCATCATAAATTTGGATATAATTTAAAATCAAATTTATATGAAAAAAACGCTTCTATTTTTATGCTTTTCTATTCTTTTTGTTTCCAATTCCATGGCCCAAAAACTTGAGTTTGGAGCAGACCTCTTTAACCGTTATATCTGGCGCGGGATGGATTTGGGAGGGAAAAGCCCGAGTATACAACCATGGGTTAAGTTGAACATCGGGAACGATAGTCACGCTTTTTCAATTGGTACCTGGGGCGCTTTTTCACTGGCCGGAACATCAAACGAAGAGATTGACCTATATCTCACCTATACTTATAAGGGAGCCCTCTCGATTACTTTGACTGACTATTTTTTCCCGGGGTTAAACACAGGGTCAAAGGATAAATATTTTGAATGGGAAAAAGAGAAGACAGGGCATATCCTGGAAGGTACCCTGGCCTTTAATGGTACAGAAAATATTCCATTCACCGCTCTCTTTTCAATGAACCTCTATGGTAACGATGCACGTAAGAGTAACGGAAATATTTTTATGTCAAAATATATAGAGCTCGGCTACAAGACAAGTTTTAAATATGCCGATTTCAATGTTTTTGTAGGGGGTACCCCAGATAAGGTAGATAAAGAAAATGGTGAAACGGCTTTTTATCTTAATGAAAATCCAGGAATTACCAATATTGGAGTTAAAGTATCGAGAACAATTCAAATAACAGATAATTTTTCTGTCCCGGTACAATGTTCCATAATATCAAACCCCGAATTGAATAAAATCTATCTGACTTTAGGTCTCTCATTTTAATTAATACACAATATAAACCAATAATAATAAATTTTATGGTACTGACAACAATGTTGAGTGCAGGTGTCCTGGACACCGGATCGACAGGCTTTATGCTTCTGGCAACAAGTTTGGTTATGCTCATGACACCCGGACTTGCTTTTTTCTACGGTGGATTGGCCTCTAAGAGAAATATACTGGCCATTATGATTCAGAGTTTTGTATCTCTGGGCTGGACAACTGTTTTATGGGTATTCTTTGGCTATTCACTCTGTTTCAGCGGTGGAGACGGAGGTATTATAGGGAATCTGGATAAAGCCTTCTTGTCTGGGATTTCCATTGATACTCTTTGGGCAGGCAATGGAAAAATTCCGGAAATAGTATTTATTGCATATCAGATGATGTTTGCAATTATTACGCCTGCCCTTATAACCGGTGCATTCGTCAACAGGGTCACATTTAAATCCTATTTTATATTCCTGACCTTTTGGCAAATTTTGGTTTACTATCCATTTGTCCATATGATCTGGGGTGGTGGTTTACTTGCTCACTGGGGAGTTCTGGATTTTGCAGGCGGCATAGTGGTGCACGCAACTGCAGGTTTTGCAGCATTGGCATCGGTATTCTATGTAGGAGCAAGAGCAGATAAAAACTCTACGCCCAACAGCATACCTTTGGTAGCTATTGGAAGCGGATTACTTTGGTTTGGATGGTACGGCTTTAATGCAGGAAGTGAATGTCAGGTAGATAATATAACCTCTCTTGCATTTTTGAATACAGATATTGCAGCATCGTTTGCCACAATTTCCTGGCTGGTTATCGAATGGATTCGTGAGAAAAAACCAAAATTTGTAGGTTTGCTTACCGGATCAATCGCAGGTTTGGCAACCATAACGCCTTGTGCCGGTTTTGTGCCTTTATGGGCATCCCCAATAATCGGTACTGCTGCCGGAATAATGTGCTATTTGGCAGTACAGTTTAAAAACAAGATGAAATGGGATGATGCTCTTGATGTATGGGGCGTACACGGAGTAGGAGGTGTCTTTGGCTCAATTCTTCTGGGAGTCTTTGCCTCAAAGGCGATAAATGGCGCAGGTGCCGACGGTCTTATCTATGGTGGAGGATATTTCTTTGTAAAACAAGTTGTTGCTGTTATAGCAGCTTCGGTTTATGCCTTTGTATTCACTTATCTGATGTTGATAGTAATCAATAAGATAACCCCTGTAAAGGTCAAAGAGGAAGATGAAAAGCAGGGATTGGATGATACATTACATGGTGAAAAGGCCTATGACGAAGGTGTAATTTAATTTCTTATTTTTGAGTGAATTATCAAAAAGTAAATGTTTAAAAGGTCAATTACAACAAAATTCATGTTTCTGTATTTGATTGTAGGGTTTTCTTCGCTCTCAATTATAGGAATCTATTCTTACTATAAAGCAAGGAATGCTCTAATAATGAGGGCAACCGAACAGCTGATATCTGTGAAGTCGCTAAAAAAAGAGCAGATAGAGAACTACTTGAATAGTACCGGTAAGATAAATTTTGACGAAGTTGACAGAATCATGCTTGATACCAATCAGACTAATGGTTTAGGAAAAACCGGAGAAGTTTACCTGGTTGACTCAGATTATATGATGAAAAGTAAATCTCGGTTTCTCTTTGGCTCTGGTAGGCAAATAAAAGTCGGGACCAATGCTGTAAAAAATGCTTTTAAAACAGGTTGCGGTACATTAATCTCGGCTGACTACAGAGGCGTCCTGTGTCTAAGCTCGTTTGATAAATTGTCTGTAAAGAGCTTTAACTGGGTGATTGTGGCAGAAATTGATTACAACGAGGCAATGGTTCCAATAAAGAATCTTCGAAACGACTTAATTTTGGTCTCCATTATTATTCTGATTCTAATTTTGTCTATAGCCCAGGTTATTACATCCGATATTATTTTACCGATTGTAAAGTTTAAGAAAGCTGCATTGAAAATTGGGCAGGGTGATTTTGATGCCAAAGTGAACATTGAGTCAGAAAATGAATTTGGGGTATTGGCCTTAACATTTAATCAAATGATAGACAACATTCAGAAAAATACTTCTGAACTGGTTGATGAAAAAGCGAAGCGCATATCTGCACTATATGATGGTCAGGAGTTTGAGCGTCACCGCATCTCCCGCGAACTTCATGACGGGCTCGCACAAGAGTTGATTGCGATAAAAATGACACTTGAAAACCTGATTAGCAGTAAAGAGGTTTTTAATAGTTATAAAATAAACGAATTAAAAACACAGGTAAACCATTCTATTGATGAATTAAGAAAAATATCCACAGATTTGGCACCTTCAGGAATATTGGAGTTTGGATTTGAAATGGCAGTTAAGAACCTTTGTAATCAGGTACAGAAGACAACAGGTATACAGATAGATTTCTCATGGTTCGGTAATTTTGAGCATATAAAACAACGCACAAAAATATATTTGTACAGAATAGTACAGGAGGCGCTTAATAATGCGATTAAACATTCCGAAGCGACCCAGATTCAGATTCAGCTTACGGAAACGGCTGAGAATTTAGTGCTCATAATAGAGGACAACGGTAAAGGATTCAATTACAATACCAATGACATGGGACTGGGAAAAGGATTATTCAATATGCGTGAACGAAGTATTTTACTGGATGGTACTTTTGATGTGGAATCCTTTCCGGAAAAAGGGACCACTATTCGGGTTAAGGTAAATAAAATAGTATGACTATGAGAAAAATCAAAATATTGTTGGTTGATGACCATCAGATTATCCTCGATGGTGTTAAGACTATGCTGATTGACGAAGAAGATATTGATTTCATTGGTTGTGCCTCTAATGGATTTAAAGCATTGGAAATTATTAAATCTCAATTACCAGATATTGTCATAAGCGACATTTCAATGCCGGATATGACAGGTATTGAGTTGACATCAAAAATCATTGAGTTGAACCTTCCTTCCAGGGTGCTCATTTTGTCGATGTATACAACAGATGACTATATCTACAATGCAATTAAAGCCGGTGCAAGAGGAATCTTGCCTAAGCAGGATACTAATAAGGAGATGTTGATGGAGGCCATTCGGACAATAAATGAAGGGGATGAGTATTATGCATCGAATATCTCCAAAAACCTCATGAAATCGTATGTCTCAAAAATTAAGAATATCAATCCCACAGATAAACCAAAGAATTACTCCCTCACTTCGCGAGAAAAAGAGATATTGAAATTGTATGTCGAAGGATTTTCTAATCAGGAGGTCGCAGAAAAATTAAATATCAGTATAAGAACAGTTGAGACACATAAAAACAATATAATGCAGAAATTTGATTTTAAAAGTACCGTCGAGATGGTAAAATTTGCATTGAAAAACAATATCGTGTCGTTCTAGTACACCCAATTTCTACTCTTTCGTAAATACAAAATTTGCACCTCCTTGCTTCAGAGTCATCTGCATTGTATCTGGTTTAAATTCGATAACGATACTCCCGTCAGCCGATTTAAAAATATTTTTGTCTGATGCTTCCAGACTTAATGATGACTGACCTGTTGCCTGAGCAATTAATTTATTGCCACTCTTAGTGAAAGTTATTTTTAATGGTATCTGAGTGCTCGAATATGTTCCCAGATATTTATCTAAATCTTCTGAAGAGAGATTAATGACTTTAAACGAAGGAATTTCAAATGGCTTATCGTATAAGCAGCTTAAAGCGAAAATCATTATTGTGTTATTGCTGAAATTGCTTCCGTTAGATGTTAGTGCAACGCTAATCTTGTCCTCCGGAAGGAACGACAGCATAGATGTGAACCTGTCGATACCGCCTGTATGACCATATAGAACCTTTGCGTAAAACGGAAACCGGAAAATCCCCTTTCCATAATTGTCTTCAATAGTTGTCATTTGTTTTAGGCTGTTTTCAGAAATGATTTTCCCGGAAAATAATTCATGAATGAATAGTGTTAAGTCCGAGGGATTTGAAACAATGGCACCGGCTCCAAGAGGAATTGACATATCGGTCTCACTCTCTTTAATCCACTTATCATCAAATTTGTATGAATAACACTCGTTGTCTGATAAATTAATTTTCTTGCCCAAATAGGTGTTCTTTAAACTCAGTGGCTTAGTGATATATTTCTCAACCAGTGTTTTATATGGTTTATTGTAGATTTTCTCAAGTATTATTGTAAGCAGAACATAGTTCGAATTGCTGTACTGACCTTTGCTGTCAGGCTCGAAATCGCTCTTGCCATTAGTAATGATTTCAACTAATTCTTTCTCACTTTTTGGCAATGTGTTCCATTTTAAGTAATCAGGATTATCTGTAAAATTATGAATTCCGCTCCTGTGATTTAAAAGATTGCCAACAGTTATTTTTTTAGCATTTTCTATTGAAGGAAAGAATGCATCAATTGTTTTGTCCAATGTCAGTTTGTTCTCGTCTATTGCTTTGAAAACAAGTACAGCAGTAAACATTTTGGAAATTGATCCAATCCTGTACTTTGATTCCGGAGAAGCTTTCTTTAATGTCTCAATATCGGCATAACCTGTTGCCCGTGAGTATATAAGTTTACCGTTTTGAGAAATGGCAATGCTTCCCATAAATTTATTGTTAGCCTCTAATGTTTGGAATACACTGTCAAGTTTAGCGACATTAATTTTTTGCGCAAAACTGTATCCTGAAAATAATGACAGGACCAGGAAGGAGATAATAAATAATTTCGCTTTCATCAGAATGTATATTATAATTTAATTGCCCGGGATAGTAAAATAAAACACGGACCCTTTACCTTCTTCACTTTCGACCCAAATTTTCCCACCCTGCTTTTCAATAAAATCTTTGCAAAGAATCAATCCAAGTCCTGTACTTGCTTCTCCTTCCGTTCCGGGTCTGTTTGTCCTCACATCCAGGCGGAACAAATTATCCACCATAGAACGATTCATTCCTATACCCGAATCTTTAACGGAGATTTCTGCAGTTTTGTCTTCGCATGCTTTTGCGTTAATAGATATTTTTCCTCCCTTTGGAGTAAACTTTATTGCATTAGAAACGAGGTTGCGTATAACAGTCTGAAGCATGTTTTTATCGGCATAGACTTCGACACCATCCCCAATATTGTTAACAATTTCGATTCCCTTATTTTTTGCCGGTTCCTGCACGTTCACGATACTCTCTTCTGCTATTTTGAACAACAGCATATTTGAGGGTTCAAATGGAATTAAACCCTGTTTGATTTTTGCCCATTGGAGCAGATTTTCAAGAAGGCTGAAAAGATTTGTGGCAGAAATTCTCATGCTTGCTGCGAAATCCTGTATATCCTCCTTGGTGAGTTCCGACAACTTCTCGTCAAGTAATTGAGTTACTCCCAAAAAACTACTGAACGGGCCACGCAGGTCGTGGGCAATAATAGAAAAAAACCTGTCTTTTTCTGCATTGATTCTTTGAAGCTCTTTCTTCTGATTATAGAGGTTAAGATGCGTTTCCACCCTTACTCTCACTTCTTCGGCTTTAAACGGTTTAGTAATGAAATCTGCTCCGCCGGTTGACAAAGCCTTAACAATATCATTTGTGTCATTTAGTGCACTGATGAAGATAATGGGTACATCGTTAAGTTTCGGGTTCGCCTTTAACCTCCGGCAAACTTCAAACCCATCGATGTCCGGCATCATAACATCAAGGAGAATGAGATCCGGCTTCTCTTTTTCTGCAACCTGCAATGCCAGGGTCCCGTTTGGAACAGGGCGTACTTTGTAGCCTTTGTCCTTAAGTATGTGATCTAACAACCTAAGATTTGCAGGAACATCATCAACAATTAGAATGTTGGGCAAATTTTGCTGTGATTCATTATTGTTTCTCATCAGGTTTTTCCTTATTGGTTAGAATGTGCTGAAAATGGTCATAATCATAATTCATGGCAAGAGTCCTTAGGTACTGGGCAAGTTCTGAACTGGACGGGTCAATGCTGTCTATGAGCTTCATCAGCAAATCCAGGTCGGCAACAGAAATTGCTTCCAACATCTCTGAAACCAGGCTTTCCGGCAATTTGGCAATATCTCCGGATACTTCACCATCGTCCATAATTTCAGTTGTCTTAGTTAAAGACGTTTCAGCGTCATAGATATATTTAATTCCAAGTACTTTTGCTATTGTGCTGAACAATTCATTCTCTCTGAAAGGTTTACGTATGTAGCCCTGCATCCTGAGAGACGCAATCCTGTTCCTTTCCTCTTCAAATGTACTTGCCGTGAGAGCTATGATAGGCGTTTTATCGCCATTTTCCATAGATTTTATGCGGCGTGTAGCTTCGTATCCGTCCATAACCGGCATTCGCATGTCCATCAATATGAGATGCGGTTTGTACTCCAGAAATTTAGCGATGGCATCCTCTCCGTTAACAGCTTCATTTGTATGAAAGCCCACTAATCTAAGGAGGCTTACAACTACTTTAAGGTTGTCAATTTTATCGTCGACGACCAATATGCGATAGACCTCTTCTCCTTTTTCGATGCCTATTACCTGTTTTGGAGTATTTTTTTCATTCTCCTCTATTTTTCCCTTTTTAATTTCTACCCAGAAAGTAAATACAGACCCTTTATCGACCTCGCTGGATACAGATATGTCTCCACCCATTAATATTGCCAGCTCCTTGCTTAAAGCCAGTCCAAGGCCGGTACCGCTGCCTTTTTTAACTCCGGAACTCGTTTGTTCGAAGTGTTTAAAGAGCCTTCCTAATTCGTTCCCGGAAATACCGGGGCCCGAGTCCTGGATTTCCACTATTAAATTCCAGGCATCTTCTGTTTTTCGGTCAACTCGGATGCGCACTGCAACTCCTCCTTCGTCGGTGAATTTTATTGCATTTCCGATTAGATTTACAAATATCTGGCGCAACTTGCCTTCGTCGACAACAACATATTGAGGCAAATTTTCGGCGGTTTCGAAAATGAGCTGAAGGTGTTTTGTTTGTGCCCTTTCCCGGAAAAGCATATGAATGTCTTCGGAAAGAGAGTGTAAATTAATATTTGTAGGATTTAACTTAGTGCGTCCGGCTTCAATTTTTGAAAGTTCCAGAATCTCGTTTATAAGTTCCAGAAGATGTTCACCGGCATTAATGATTGATACATTATACTCTTTTTGTACTTCCGACAACTTTTTGTCCCGGTTCATAAGCTGAGAAAAGCCAATAATTGCATTAAGAGGCGTACGTATCTCGTGTGACATATTTGACAAAAATATACTCTTTGCCTTGTTGGCCATCTCGGACTCCTCCTTTGCCTTTAAAAGAGCGGCCTCTGTTTTCTTCTGTTCAGAGATATCCCTGAGAATACCTATTGCATTCCACTCGCCTTTGATTTTGAGAGAGGAGAGAGATAATTGAACAGAAATTTCTGTTCCGTCTTTTCGTATAGCTTCGAGATCGAGTGTTTTCCCAACTACGTTGCCCTGCCCGGTCTTCTTAAAAACAGGAAATGCGGCAATGTGTGCTTGATAGTAGTGCTCCGGCACGATGAGCCTGTGCAGGTCTTTCCCAATGGCCTCCTCTTTCGTATATCCGAATATTCTTTCTGCGGCAGGGTTCCAGTAAGAAACAAGACCGTTCCTGTCCATCATAAGAATAGCATCCTGAGCAGAATCTGTTATTGACCGCATACGGACTTCACTGTTAAGAAGTGCTTCATCCGATTTTTCCCTTTCAGAAATTTCAATATTAAGGGATTTGTTCTTGGCTCTTATTCTAAATACAAAATACAGGGCAAGGATAAGTAATATAATTATTACGCTTGATTTTAACAGTGCCCGGAATATTAATACTTCCCAGGAAGTTGCGTCATAATCAATTCCAAAAACAGCAATAATCTTTCCTGTATTTTCATCTTTTATAGGGATTAAAACGCTCACCCATTTTCCCCATCTGTCGTAAGAAGGAGAAGTTACAGTTTCCTTTCCGTCTTTAAACGGTTGTTTATCCTGCGGCAGTGCTTCGGTAAACTCTTGCCCGGGCGGAGAATAATCTTCAGATTCCGCTGGTTCCGAGTCGGCAATAAAGAAAATTTTTCCGTTTTGTTCTGTGTATAAATAGGCGAACCTTGCTTTTGGGTTCACTTTTGTTATCG
>JAAXVX010000307.1 GCA_013335275.1 Bacteroidales bacterium | reverse complement strand
TCGCGGCGAAATTGAAGTAAACACAAATACACTCGACGACAAAGTGCTATGGAAGGCGGTTGATGAACTCCCGACATATCACCTTGCAAACATCGTTGACGACCATCTTATGGAGATAACCGATGTCATCCGGGGTGAAGAGTGGCTCCCTTCCCTCCCGCTCCACTACATGCTTTACGAAGCATTCGGGTGGAACGATACCCGCCCTGCTTTTGCACACCTTTCGCTGCTCCTCAAACCGGACGGCAAAGGAAAATTAAGCAAGAGAGACGGCGACAGACTTGGATTCCCTGTGTTTCCGCTTGAATGGAAAAACAGCGAAGGGGAAATTTCCAGAGGATATCGCGAAGACGGATATTATCCGGAAGCCTTCGTTAATTTGTTAGCATTCCTGGGCTGGAACCCGGGTACAGAAAAGGAGATTTTTTCACTTGACGAACTGGTTGACGCATTCTCAATGGAGAGAGTGATAAAATCCGGAGCAAAATTCAATCCCGACAAAGCCAAATGGTTTAATATGGAGTATCTCCGTATGAGAGACAATGCCACCCTTGCAAAAGAGTTCGGGGCTATTCTCGGCAGCAAAGGAATATCAAGACCTGATGTATATATTGAACATGTGGTAGGACTCATAAAAGAGAGAGCCCATTTTGTTAAGGATTTCTGGGACCTTTCGGACTATCTGTTTGTGGCCCCAACTTCATACGACCAGGCCGTAAAAACAAAATTCTGGAAAGAGGATACACCTCAGATTTTAAAAGAGGTTTGCCAAATGCTCGAAGGGCTTGAAACATTCTCTAAAGAGAGTATCGAACACAGCCTATCACCCTACATAAAAGAGCGTGGCTGGCAAATGGGATCTGTAATGAACACCCTCCGCCTCGCACTCGTTGGCGAATCAAAAGGACCCGGCGTTGCAGATATAATGGATCTTCTGGGAAAAGAAGAGACCTTGAAAAGAATTTTTAAACTTGCGGATATCTAAATCGTTAGAAAAATCAATTGTCTGCCGCGATTATATAGACCGTATTCTCTTCTCCCACTCCCAGGCCGACCTAAACACAACATCGAGCGGAGTATCTGCGCTCCAGCCCAGAATCTTGTTGGCTTTTGACGGGTCAGCCCAAACCTGCTCAATGTCGCCGGCTCTTCTGCCCACAATTTTATAAGGGACATTAACTCCTGTCGCTTCCATAAACCGGTTAATAACCTCTAGCACCGAAAGCCCTTTTCCTGTACCAAGGTTGAAATATTCAATGCTCCCGTCCATCTCGTTCTGTTTTTCAAGAATTCTTTCAACAGCCTTCACATGAGCCTTTGCAAGGTCACATATATATATATAGTCTCGTATGCACGATCCGTCCGGAGTGTTGTAATCATCTCCGAAAACGCATACGCTTTCCCTTATTCCAATCGCAGCCTGAGTTACAAATGGGAGCAGATAGTTCGGAACGCCCCGGGGAAGTTCGCCAATCAAGGCACTCGGATGGGCACCTATCGGGTTAAAATATCTTAATGAAATAACTTTAAGGGCTCCTTCAGATGCATTAACCGAATCACTCAGAATATCCTCGCAAATCTGTTTTGTCCTTCCGTAAGGAGAAGCTGCCGGCTGAAGAGGAGCACTTTCACTCACCGGAAGATGTTCAGGAGACGGCTGTCCGTATACGGTGCAGGAAGAAGAAAATACAACAGAACCGTTTCTTCCTCCCCTGGTGATATTTATTAATACATTAATAAGCGAATCAATATTGTTTCTGTAATATTCAAGCGGTTTACCGACACTTTCCCCTACTGACTTGTATGCAGCGAAATGGATTGCAGCGTCAATGTCCGGATGCTTGGCAAACAGGAGTTCCATATGCTCCGGATTGGTACAATCAAGTTCAAGAAACGTTATTTTTTTACCTGTAATGGACTCAAGTCCGTCAAGTACATCGGGCGAAGAATTTGAGAAATTATCGACAATCACAACTTCATATCCGGCTGCATCCAGTTCAACAACTGTATGAGCTCCAATATAACCGGTTCCTCCTGTAACCAGAACTTTGCCTTTTTTCATTATCGCCTGTTTTTAACCATGAACTCTTTTATGGTTTCGGATATATATATTTGTTCCTCTACTTTAAGCTCTGTGTGCATAGGCAGAGATAGAACTTCATTTGCCAGCCTCAGCGCATTTGGCGTTTCAACCCTCTTAACAACTCTGGTCCTGAAAGCAGCATGCTTTTCAATCGGATACGGATAGTAAATCATTGAAGGAATTCCTTTTGATTCAAGATAATCCTTAAGCAAATCACGCTTCTTAACCTGTATTGTAAACTGATGATATACATGTGTTGAATAGAGTTCCTCTTTTGGCAATACTATTTCATCGACATTACGGAGAAGCCCCATGTACCTGTTTGCAGCATCCTGCCTGCTTCTTGTGTACAAGTTCAGGTATTTAAGTTTAACCCTGAGAACAGCAGCCTGAATCGTATCCAGCCTTGAGTTGCACCCAACCAAATCGTGCTG
>JAAXVX010000306.1 GCA_013335275.1 Bacteroidales bacterium | reverse complement strand
ACAGACACTGGCCAAAGGAGAGATATATTGGGGATAAAAAAATATGCGGCATACTCATCGAAAACTTTATTGAAGGTGCCAATTTGTCAGCCTCAATTGCAGGAATCGGACTTAATGTAAATCAGGAAATTTTTGAGTCAGATGCACCCAATCCAACTTCTGTAAAAATAATTACAGGAATGGAAAAGGATCTTAAAACCGAACTTGAAAGCCTTGTGTCTTCAATTTACGATATTTATTATTCCTATAGGTCTTTCGGATCGGGCAATTTGTCAGAAAAGATATCTCATCAGTATCATGAATCCCTTTACCGGCTGGATGAGTTTCATACTTATGAGGAGACTCCCGGAGGCAGGAGATTTAACGGGAGGATTGTTGGGATAAACTCTAATGCCTGTCTGGTAATAGAAAAAGAGGACTCAAGCACTTCTGAGTACGCATTCAAGGAGATTAAGTATGTCCTTTAGAATAACCTGGATTATAGTTGCTTAAGACTACGAATAACTTCTGCCGGCCTTGATGCTCCAAATACGGAGTTTCCGGCCACAAGGATGTCTGCGCCGGCTTTTACCAGCTGAGGTGCATTTTCAAGAGTTACTCCGCCGTCTACTTCAATAAGACAGGAAGGAGAAATCTTTATTATTATCTCTTTAAGCTTTTTGATTTTTAACAGTGAGTTTTCAATAAATTTCTGTCCTCCGAATCCGGGGTTTACAGACATTATAAGCACAAAGTCTGTTTCGGACAGGATTTCGTAAAGCATGTGAACAGGAGTGTGAGGATTGAGAGCTACTCCGGCCTTCATTCCAAGAGAACGGATTTTCTGAAGGGAGCGGTGCAGATGATTACATGCTTCCCAATGTACACTAAGATATTCAACACCAGATTTGGCAAATTCCTCCAGATATCTGTCCGGATCAACAATCATCAGGTGGGCGTCAAGAGGTTTTTTTGCGTTTTTGGCAATGGCTTTAACAAGAGGAAACCCATAGGAGATGTTTGGAACAAAAAGGCCATCCATTATATCAAGGTGAAACAGATCGGCATCACTTTTATTAATGAGTTCGACCTGTTCATCAAGTTTACCAAAATCGGCAGATAACATCGAAGGGGCAACTAATACACCCATGATCCTGTTATTTTAATTTTTGTAATACGTCAAGTAACAATTTCCAGAATTTGTCCACAGTGGCAATCTCAAGTTTTTCTCCGGGTGCATGTGCGCCTTTTATTGTGGGACCAAAAGAAATAATGTCAAGTTTTGGAAATTTGTCAATAAGAATTCCACATTCCAGACCAGCATGAATTGCTCTTACTATTGGTTCTTTGCCAAAAAGTTTTTTATAGGACTCAACGCTTTCCCTCATTATTCTGGAGTCTAATTTTGGCTGCCAGCCGGGATAATCTGTCTCGTGTTCCACTTCTGCACCGGCAAGACGCAAAATTGCTTCAATCCTGCCTGCGGCATTCAATTTAGCACTGTTAATTGAACTTCGCTGGCTTGTACAAACGGTTACGACACCTTTTTCGGCCATTTTTATTGATGCAAGATTTGTAGAGGTCTCAACAAATCCCTGAATCTCCTGACTCATTGCCAGTACACCGTGAGGCAATCCGTACAACCCATAGATTATTTTTCCGAAAGTTTCATTATCAACGCAATACTCTGTTGCAGGAACGATTTCGGTTTTTGTGTAAAGTCCGGGATCGGTTATTAGATATTCAATTTTTGCTTCGGCGGAGATTCTTTCAAATACCGGGGTTATGTCTGAAAGTTGTCCGGGGTTTACTGCAAGAATGGCATAAGCCTCCCTTGCAATGGCATTTCTCTTATTTCCTCCGTCTATGTGACAAAGTGCCACATCAAATTTCCCGTAAATATTGAAAAGGAAACGGAGCAGAAGCTGATTTGCATTAGCTCTGTTCTTTTCGATATCGTCTCCACTGTGACCGCCGGTAGCTCCGTAAAAACCAAACTTAACGCATTTGGTATCTTTAGGAGTGTGTTTAGGAGTATATGCAAACCTTCCGGTTGTATCAATACCTCCTGCACATCCGATAAATAGTTCTCCTTCGTCTTCCGAATCCAGGTTAATAAGGATGTCTCCCTTAAGAAATCCGGGTGCTAATGATTTTGCTCCGGTTAGTCCTGTTTCTTCTTCTGTTGTGAATAATGCCTCAATAGGTCCGTGGATTATGTTATCCGAATCGAGAATTGCAAGCTCTGCAGCAATTCCAATTCCGCAATCGGCTCCAAGTGTTGTCTCTTTTGCGATGAGCCAGCCATTCTCTTCAGTAACCTTAATAGGGTCCTTCTCAAAATCATGATTGCTATCGCTGTTCTTTTCACATACCATGTCGGAATGGCTCTGAAGAATCACAGTAGGCGCACCTTCCATCCCTGCCGTAGCCGGTTTTGTTATGAGTACATTGCCTGCATTGTCTGTCATGCAGTTTAAATTGCGGTCCTTTGCGAATTTTTGCAGGTAAGCGATTATTTTCTCTTCGTGTCCGGACTCTCTGGGAA
>JAAXVX010000305.1 GCA_013335275.1 Bacteroidales bacterium | reverse complement strand
CTTCCAGTGCGTGGCCAAAAATTACGGCATCGGAATATCCGTGTTTTTTGAAAAGTGACTGAAGCTGCATTGTCCCTTCTGCAAGTCTTGGCACAGGGAAACAGATATCTTCAATAATAGGGGTTGTTCCCGGTTTACGCATTCCTGCTACTGTAGGCAATGTCTCTTTCCTTATTTTCCAGAGAATCGCCTGCTCCTTTTTGTCGGATGTAAAAGAGAAAGGAAGTTCGGTTTTAATGGATTCTATACTTGAAGTAATTATGTCTGAATTTGATTTAAGTTCGGTTTCGTCTTTTGCACGGGTTTCCACCAATAGGGCAGTGGCATTTTCCTGAAGTTCTTTTAGGTATTCAGGAACTCCCTTTGCCGAATCAACAGATTTTACAGCTGCTCTGTCCATCATCTCCACAGCGGATACAGGCTGGCTTTTTAATATCTGAACAGCTTTACATGCCGATTCGATATCCGGATAAATAATGAGTGCAAGTGCCTTGTGCGGATGTTCCACAACGGTGTTGTAGGTTATGTCCGAAATAAATGCAAGTGTTCCTTCGGAACCAATCATCATGTGTTTAATGATGTCAATTCCGTCGGTATAGTCTACAAGTGCATTGAGGCTGTATCCTGTGGTGTTTTTAATTTTATATTTCCTGTGAATCTTTTCGCTTAGCTCTTTGTCTTCTTTTACTTTAACTGCGAGTTGTTCAAGTTTCCCCAGCAGTTCTCCCTTTTTGTTGCGGAAAGAAGCAGTATCGTCTTTGTCGGCGGTGTCAAGTACAGTTCCGTCTGAGAAAATGAGCCTCATATCGGCTACGGTCTTGTATGAGTTTTCCGAAGTGCCGCAGCACATTCCGCTGGCGTTGTTTGCAGCGATGCCGCCAATCATGGCACTATCCAGCGATGCCGGGTCGGGACCTATTTTTCTGCCGTATTTTATAAGGTAGTTGTTTGCCTGCTGGCCTCTTATGCCGGTTTGCAGGCGTATCCGGGAACCATTGTCAAGCACTTTGTGCTGTTGCCATCCGTGAGTGGCTATTACAAGTACCGAATCGCTTATTGCCTGCCCGGACAATGATGTTCCGGCTGCCCGGAATGTGACAGGAATAGACATCTTATCGGCATTTTCGAGCACCAGTATCAGCTCTTTTTCGGATTGGACTTTTACAACCAGTTTAGGAATAAGTCTGTAAAATGATGCGTCTGTGCCAAAAGCAAGTGTGCTGAGTGAGTCGTGCAACAGCCTTTCTTTGGGCATCTCTTTGGAGAGCTCTTTATAAAGCTCTAGGTACTTTCCTGTAATCATTTGACAAGTTTGTCTAGGGTTATTGTATTTATTTTCTTTGCCAGAATTCTTCTGTTATTGTCCAGAAGATATATCATTGGCACTTGTTCTGTTTCAAATTTATCGAACAGCTCGTAATAATTCTCGTCCTTAGGGCTCAGGCCAGGCCATGGATGCTTGTTTTTCCTGTTATATTCAAAGAACTCATTGGAATTTCCTCCCGAGTTAATGGAAATAACTGTTACACCTCTTTTTTTAAGAGAGTTGTATATTTTTTTCAGTTCCATGGAAAATGGCTTGCATATTGAGCAATCCGGGTCAAGAAAGTAAAGAACGGTATATTTTGAATTAACCGAACTCAGCTTAACCGGGCGGCCCTTTCTGTTTAACAAAACCATATCATTTGCAACTGAACCGATTTTGTTGTTTTGAATTCTTTCTATCATTTTAGGCACCCATTCGAGCGGATAGATTTTATCCCACCAGAACCCGGGGTAGGGGGTTATATACCTCTTAGCGATATAGACTGCGGCGTCTTTAAGCGAATCGTTATCTGCATAGAGCATTTTGTAGAACAAGTTCGTGAAAACCGAGCGATATAGTTCTTTATCCTTTTGAACAGATATTTTTTGGAAAAGGGGGTCAATCTCTTTGCGGATTATTGCAGTATCAGTTAAATCAAGCCCGTTAAGATAGCTATCCAGAAAATCGTTAATTTTGTTTTCTGCCTGCCTGCCGCGATTTATTTCTGCATTTAAAAGCTGTGACAAAGCTTCGTTATTGAGATTTCTTCCGATTATCTTTTTGTCGTTGTTGAGAAGAAATATCTGAGGAGTCTTGATTACATTGTATAATCGCGGGAAATCACTTTCAAGGGATGGGTCCCACGCAAAAATCCAGTTTTTCCCCACGCCTTTTGAGGTAAAATCTTCTTCAATATATTTTTTTAGATTTTCTCTTTGTGACTGAGTGTAAACGGCAAAGACAGAAACGCCGTCTGAGGCAAGAGAATCGGAGAGCCTGATAAGTCCCGGGAGGCCGGCTTTGCATACTGCGCACTGGTCGTCAAAGAAATACAGGATTGTATAGCGGGAATTAACCTCTCTTAACGAAACCGGCATATTATCCGGGGATAATATATTGAGTTCGGGGGCGTCCATTCCAATAAGGGAATTTCTGTTAAACTCCACATACATTCGCAGGGTCATCTCATCGGGGCTGGCAGGCATTTTTACCTTTCCGTTTAAAAAGTAATTC
>JAAXVX010000304.1 GCA_013335275.1 Bacteroidales bacterium | reverse complement strand
CAGAAGGTTTTCGATGGTGTCAAATTTATCAATGGAGTTGAGGAGCAACTTGCCGCTTAAAATTCAAAACACAACATTTGGCAATTTCTCCAGGTCATCACCTCCCGCATAAACCACTGAAGCATTTCGACCTTTTTTCTCCTCGGCTTCCCTTTTCTTATAATTCTTACCCAAGATATCTGTAGGATTAAGTACTTCGCAAAGATTCCCTGAGCATATCTCGTTCAGATAAACCTTAAAAAAAAGGTTCAGCATCCGCGACTTTACCGAAAGCTCAGTAAGAGATCCAATGTTGTTGAACATGTTGCCCATGTCATCAACATCCATCCGTAATGCACCAATTAAATCTGACCCGCAGGAACTTGAGGCAAGTCCAGCAAAAGTGGCGGTATCATCGTTGATAACTTCGCTTGAATCTACCCTTCTGCCATCACTTCGAATTGCTTCCAGCTCAACAACTTTAGCATATTCAGGCAGGTGTTTATGCTTACGTACATACTTTGCATAAAGAACTGTTGGCCTTGACTTTTCCCAAGAATTGATCATCCATGTCAACGCAACATTATGCCCAACAGGATTTACGCTGTAATAAACATCCTGATTGTTTACCCCTTTAAAGGTCAGATACCCATCTTTATCCTTAAAAGGCTTTTCTTCATATCGATAAACATATTCTGCATTGATCAGTTTATCACCCAACTTGAATTGATGATAACAACTCTCAGATACCCATATCCACTTATCATCATTTCTGTGTTCAACAGGAACACAATTCATGAATATACCAGTATCCCGATCCCTCATTAGGTCAGGAGAAATATCATCTCTCCTGGTAATCTGACACTCTGTCTGGAGAGTAAGTTGTTTCGGCATTTTTGGAGTAAACAACTCATCAAGCTGTCTCAAAAACTTCAGACGCTTGAGCTTGTCTAACTGCTCCGACTGACTTTTCCGTAATTCTTTAAAACCCTTATCAGTATCAAAAAAAATTGCGCGAAATGGCATCGCATCTAAAGCAATGAAAAATTTTCCGGAAAACTCCTGTAAAGCCCATTTATTAAGTACCTCTCTATAACCATCAATAGCTTTTGCATTTGTGGCGATATTCGGCAGCAGCAAGCTAAACCCCCCTCCGCCAGAATAGATTACCCCATACCGCGCCATTCTGGTTACCTGTAAAATTTCATATACAATATGTTCGGTGAGTAGTTCCAACATGAACGATCGAGCACGAAGCGTCTTGAGAGCACCTTTTGAGGAAATCGTATATACTGTATCCTGAATTCCTGAAAAATCAGCGCTTACAAGCAGAAATGGTTTATCTTTTTGCCCATTATCTAGGCAATCCTGAATAGCTGCTACAGTTTTAAAGAGATCATAAACAGGAATTGTATCGTCTGCATCAGTAGCGACAAAAGTCCCGAACCGTTCAAGCAACGACAGACTGCTACCACTAACTTCAAACGCTACTTTATCGAAATCATCTATTGAATCCCGTGTAGGATAATTGATATCAAACGCAGAAAGCTCTTTTGGTGCGAAATATTTTTCGCCGCCAAATACGGATTTCAGCGGGGCAATTTTCAACTCTGTTACTTTAACACCAGCAAGTGAAAATGCTTCTGTAAATGCACTGATAACTACTTGTCTTTCTTTCAGTAGCTTTATCCCGAGTTCAATAATAGTATGTCGAGTTGGCTCCATTTTATTGGGCTTTATTATATACTTGATTTATTGGGAGCAAAAAGAAAATCCGACGTTTTTCTAAAAGAATGGCACTCCTCACGTAGAGATCACGGGTTTTGCGGGCCTGCTCTATGAAGCTCTGGACGGGACCGATGGTGAAAAGAAAAAGGTACTGCTGAGCGGGCATAGCTTTTTGAGTTACGGGTTACTCCGAAAAGTCAAATACAGCCGGACAACAAAACGCGGGTAATGTGGGGGGGTATACCCTGAATATGCAGGTAGCGGAACAGGAAGAAAAGTGCGGAACTGACGTAACAACGAGGCTCGGTTTGTAATCAGTGTGTCAGCTTTATTGTACGTAACTTTTCAGTTAAAGGCAAGTGATCTTAAGCACCTGAAGACAAAAAAACGTACTCTCATCGTTTTTTGCAGCGTTACCGGGCTTTTTTTTCATCCGGAAACAATCACCGAGGGGTCGAACTGTTCGATTTCTTCGGGACTGCAGGGGATGCGAAGCCGGTCATTGTCGTCATGATCGGAGGCCTGCAAACGCTCGATGTCCGCCCAGAATGTTTTCGTATTGAGGTGATCGAGCTTGTATCGCCCGGTAATGGAAGGCTTCATTTTAATGGTGCCGAGAATGCCCTGCAGTTCAGCCCTGGTAATATCCTTGCGCCGAACAACCATGAGTGGAACAATTTTGCGGTTATCCTTGGTGCATTCCAGAACAACCGAAACAATCTGGTTGAGCCGTTTTTTCTCTTTTTTCTGCTTCAGCAGTTGCCGTAACGCCTGAAAAGCTGAAAAAGCGCCAACAATACCGATAATATCGGCAACAAGTCCTATAACCGTAACGT
>JAAXVX010000042.1 GCA_013335275.1 Bacteroidales bacterium | reverse complement strand
GTCGGTTATATTTTTCCCAAGATTTATTGCAATTCCCTCGTAAGCAATTTTCTTTTCTTCGAGAAAAGAGGTAAGAAAATCTACTGCCTCTCCTATTCCGTCCTCTTCCAGACCGTAGATAATTGTTACCTTTTTTGCATTATATACAGGCATAAAAACAACATCTCGCTTAGTATCCAACTTAGCGAGCGCTCTTTTCTGAAAAGTCTTTTTAAAAAACATTTTGCCTTTTTTGTAATATCTGATACAAATTTAACAAAAATCGGACCACTGACAATTATTCCAGTCTATAGAATATTTATATCTTTGTTGAACATGATAAAGAATTTAATATGATTGGGGATATACCTGAACTGAGTCTTGCAGACCTTTATTCCAAAAGTATAGCTGATTTTTCCGATCGGCCGGCATTCACGTTGAATAAAAAATATCAACTTTCTTATAAAGAATTCGGAGCCGAAGTAGATAAGCTTGTCGATATTTTTAACAAATCCGGGCTTAATGCGGGAGATAAAATAGCAATCCTCGGAAGCAATATGCCAAACTGGGCGGTTTCCTATTTTGCCATAACAACATCATCCCGAGTAGTTGTTCCTGTTCTTCCCGATTTTACAGCTTTTGAGATTGTAAATATCATGGAGCACTCAGAGGCTAAGGCTCTTATTGTCTCTGCAAAATTACAGTATAAAATATCCGAGAGCTTATCCAACAAGCTGTCCCTTATTATTTTAATGGACAATTTCGAAGTGATTAAAGAAAATCCGGGAGCAGAAATTATTGTTCCGGAAAGACCGCATTATCAAGACCTTGCATCAATAATATATACATCCGGCACATCCGGCGCGTCTAAAGGTGTCATGCTAAGCCATTCAAATCTGGTAGCAATGAATCAGCTGGCACAGGTGTTGTTTCCTATTGATGAAAATGATGTTTTTCTCTCTATTCTTCCTCTTTCACATGCATATGAATGCAGTCTCGGAATGATATTTCCTTTTTCGCGTGGAGCACATGTGGTATATCTCGACGGGGTTCCCACTCCATCCCTTCTGATGCCTGCACTTGCAGAGGTAAAGCCTACGATGATTTTTAGCGTTCCCCTGATTGTGGAAAAGATATATAAGAACAAAATCCGGCCAATGTTTACAAAAAACTGGATTATGCAGTTTCTGTATTCAATCTCCTTTATCCGAAGGGGATTCCATAAGATCGCAGGAAAAAAACTTTTGCAAACATTTGGCGGAAAATTAAGATTTTTCGGCGTTGGAGGGTCAAAACTGGATGCTGCTGTTGAACGGTTTCTTGCAGATGCAGGTTTTCCATACTCAATAGGATATGGACTTACCGAAACGTCTCCACTACTTGCCGGTGCTTTACCGGGGAAAGTAAAGCTTCAGTCTACAGGCCCCCATCTTAAAGGCCTTGAAATGAAAATCCATAATCCAAACGCTCAAAACATAGGCGAAATTGTTATTAAAGGGCCAACCGTAATGATGGGATATTACAAAGACCTTGACACAACAGCCACATGTTTTACCAAAGACGGATGGTTCCGCACTAAAGACCTTGGATTCCTTGACAAGGATGGCAATCTTTTCATCAAAGGAAGAATGGACAATATGATTGTAGGGGCCAACGGCGAAAATATCTATCCGGAAGAGATTGAGTCAATAATAAATGAGCACGATCTTGTGCTCGAGTCTCTCGTTACTGTTGTAAAAGGGAAACTTATCGCAATGGTTCACTTTAACTATGAACAGATTGAGGCGCTTCACACATTCAATGAAGAAGCTGTTATAAACCTGCAGGAAAGAGTAACAAAAGTAAAAGCAGAACTCCTTGATTTTGTAAACAACAGAGTAAATAAATCTTCGAAAATTGTTGAAATTATTGAGCAGCAAGTCCCTTTTGAAAAGACTGCCACTCAAAAAATCAAGCGATATATTTATGTTTAGTTTCTAAAGACCAGCAGGTCTTCAAAGAAGTCTACTATA
This sequence comes from Bacteroidales bacterium, assembly GCA_013335275.1. Taxonomy (GTDB): domain Bacteria; phylum Bacteroidota; class Bacteroidia; order Bacteroidales; family UBA932; genus Bact-08. Next base: position 7,114 of record JAAXVX010000042.1, on the reverse strand, counting down.
ATAGGTTTCTCCTTATTGAGGGTCCCTTTTAACAGGGCCTTGGCAAGTTCATTTACAAGCTCTTTTTGTAACACTCTTTTTATTGGCCTTGCACCGTAGGACGGGTCATAACCTTTATTTAACAAGTATTTCATTGCATAATCCGTAAATTGAAGTTCCAGCCCCTTCTCTTCAAGAAGTTTTTGAATTCCGGAAATTTGCAGTTTCAGAATATCTCTCATGTTATCCATTGTGAGAGGATGAAACATTATAATTTCATCAATCCTGTTGAGAAATTCCGGACGTACATTGTTTTTTAATGCTTCAAGAACCTCTATTCTGGTTTTTTCAAGGAGTTCTTCCCTGTTTTTGTCGTTCAGCCTGCTAAGATTATCCTGAATAATTGCCGATCCGGCATTTGATGTCATTATTAGTATGGTATTCTTAAAGTCAACGGTTCTTCCCTTGTTGTCCGTTAACCTTCCGTCGTCAAGTACTTGTAAAAGAATGTTAAAAACATCTGAGTGAGCTTTTTCAATTTCGTCCAGAAGAATCACCGAATATGGTTTCCTGCGCACTGCTTCTGTAAGCTGGCCTCCCTCTTCATACCCTATGTAACCCGGAGGAGCACCTACGAGCCTTGATACTGAGTGTCTCTCCTGATATTCGCTCATATCAATTCTGGTCATCAGGTTCTCATCGTTAAACAGAAATTCTGCCAGTGCTTTTGCAAGCTCTGTTTTTCCTACCCCTGTTGTACCCAAAAACAGAAAAGATCCGATTGGCCTCTTCATATCCTGAAGCCCTGCCCTGCTCCTTCTTATTGCATCGGACACAGCTGCAATTGCCTCATCCTGGCCAATGACTCTGTTATGAAGAGCCTCCTCCATTCTCAAAAGTTTCTCCTTCTCACTCTCCAGCATTCTCTTCACCGGAATTCCTGTCCATTTTGCTACTACCTCTGCAATATCTTCCGGTTCAACAGATTCTTTAATCATAGAAAACTCATCGCTGCCCTTTTGCTTCATAAGTTGTTCAATCTCCTTTTCGGCCGCTGTAATCTTGCCGTATCTGAGTTCTGCAACCTTTCCGTAGTCTCCGCTCCTTTCTGCCTCCTGAGCCCTGAATTTGAATTCCTCAATTTCAATTTTCTTTTTCTGAATCTTATCGATTATACTCTTCTCCTCCCTCCAGACAGTATTTTTCTTCGCCCTTTCGGAACCAAGTTCGTCAATCTGTCCGGTCAGTTCCGCCACCTTCTCTTTGTCTCCTTCCCTTTTTATCGCCTCTCTTTCAATTTCCAGCTGACGGATTTTTCGGTTTAGCTCATCTATCGACTCGGGAACTGAATTTATTTCAATTCGGATTTTTGATGCCGCTTCGTCAATAAGGTCAATTGCCTTATCGGGGAGATAACGGGAAGTGATGTATCTGTGAGAAAGGTCAACGGCAGCAAGTATTGCGTCATCCTTTATCTGCACTTTATGGTGATTTTCGTAGCGCTCTTTAAGCCCCCTCAGAATAGATACTGCCTCAGAAGGAGACGGCTCGTCTACCATAACCATCTGAAACCTTCTCTCCAGCGCTTTATCCTGCTCAAAATACTTCTGATATTCATCCAGTGTAGTGGACCCGATAGCCCTTAGTTCTCCCCTTGCCAGCGCCGGTTTAAGGATATTCGCAGCATCCATTGCCCCGTCTCCTCTTCCTGCACCAACAAGAGTATGTATTTCATCAATGAACAGGAGTACCTCTCCGGCACTCTCTGTCACCTCTTTTACCACCGCTTTAAGCCTCTCTTCAAATTCCCCTTTATACTTTGCGCCTGCAATGAGGGCACCCATGTCAAGAGAGAAAAGTATCTTTGATTTAAGGTTCTCAGGGACATCTCCGTGTACAATTCTCTGTGCAATGCCTTCTGCAATTGCTGTTTTTCCTACACCCGGTTCTCCTACAAGAATCGGATTGTTTTTGGTTCTTCTGCTCAAAATCTGAAGAACCCTGCGAATCTCTTCGTCTCTTCCAATTACAGGATCCAGTTTGCCCGCACCCGCCTGTTTATTCAGGTTATTCGCATAGGTGTTAAGTGCTTCATAATCTTGCTTGTTCATATTTATTATTGTTTATTTCCTTATTTATACATGTATTGCAACAAATCTGCCAGTTGACTGAATATGACAAAACGGCATAATTGAGTTGTTTTATTAACTTTGCAAAAAATTAAGAAAACATGAAATTTCCAATATTAAAAGAGGGGGCGCTGCTTCCGCTGGTTGAGAGTTTCTACACTATACAGGGTGAAGGATTTAATACAGGAAAACCGGCATATTTTATAAGACTGGGCGGATGTGACGTTGGATGCAGCTGGTGCGATGCAAAAGAGACATGGAACCCTTCGCTGTACCCTCCTGTTCCGGTAGAGGATATCGTGAAAGAAGCGTTGAATTTTCCTGCAAAGGCAATTGTAATCACAGGCGGAGAACCGTTAAACTATCCTCTGGGGAAATTATGCAGCCTGCTTAAAAGCAACGGCCTTGAAATATTTCTTGAAACTTCCGGTTCATCTTCCATAAGCGGAAGTTTCGACTGGATTTGCCTCTCTCCAAAAAAGAAAAAACCACCGGTACAGGAAATATACAAGATTGCTTCGGAATTAAAGGTTATCATTGAAAATGAAGAAGATTTTATCTGGGCAGAGAAAAATAAGGCTCTCGTTGGCGATAACTGCATGCTTTATTTGCAGCCGGAATGGAGCAGGATTAAAACCATGCTTCCTAAGATAATAGAATATGTAAAGTCAAATCCCTGCTGGAATATTTCTCTGCAGACCCATAAATATATGAACATACCATAACGGGTATGTTTTTTTTTCATAACTTTGGTGAATTAACAACTAAATCAGTTTGCCACATCTATGAAAAAACTTCTTATTGGGGTAATCCTCATAGCTCTTTTCGTGTTCAATTTCAACGCCAATGCTCAGGATAAACCTCAAGCCAAAATTGGTTATGAATTTTCGATTGTTAAAGAACTTCCTGTAACATCCGTAAAAAATCAAAACAGAACCAGCACCTGCTGGAGCTTCTCAACTATTTCATTTCTTGAGTCGGAACTCCTGAGAACAGGTAAAGGACCGGCAGATCTGTCGGAGATGTTCATTGTCTCTAAATCATATTTTGACAAAGCAGATAAATTTGTACGCACAAACGGTAAAATAAATTTTGCTCCGGGCAGTTCTTTCGCGGATGCCCTGTATGTTTGGGAAAATTATGGAATAGTTCCTGATTCGGTTATGCCGGGTCTTGAATATGGCGAGGAGCTGCATGTCCATAACGAACTTGATGCTGCTCTTGAGGGCTATATTAAAGCAATCGAACAGAATCCTAACGGAAAACTGTCAACAGCATGGCGCAAAGGGGTTCAGGGAATTTTAAACGCCTATCTTGGAAATGTTCCCGAGAAGTTTTCTGTTAATGGAAAAGAATATACACCAAAAACATATGCTCAGGAACTGGGCATTAATCCCAAAGATTATATTTCAATCACATCGTATACACACCACCCTTTTTACACCGAATTCGCTCTTGAGATTCCCGACAACTGGAGATGGGATAAGTCCCACAATGTTCCAATTGACGAACTGATGCAAATTTTCGACTATTCAATTGAAAAAGGATATACCGTATTATGGGGCTCCGACATGAGTGAAAAAGGGTTTACCCGGAAAGGCATTGCTGTTGTTCCTGAAAAAGAGAGTGATGCAAGGACGTTGTCTCTTGAAGAGATTATGCCCGAAAAGACAATTACACAGGATTTGCGTCAGGTTGCTTTTGACAATGGGCAAACCACAGACGACCATGGAATGCACATCTTTGGAATTGCCCGAGATCAAAAGGGGACCAAATATTATATGGTTAAAAATTCATGGGGAACTACCGGAGAATATAAAGGGATATGGTATGTTTCAGAAAATTTCGTCAAATACAAAACAATGAATATTGTTGTTAATAAAAATGCTGTTCCAAAAGAAATTTTAAAAAAACTTAATATTAAATAAACCATGAAAAAGAGGTCGATATTTTTCTCCGTTACTATTGCGCTTTTTGCAATAACTTCTCAGGTTTTCGGACAGGGTTACGTCTTTACGGATGTTGTTGTTAATCCTGCTACATCTGTAAAAAATCAGGCAAGCAGCGGAACATGCTGGAGTTATGGTACCGCAGCATTCATTGAAGCTGAATTATTAAGAACCGGCAAAGGGGATCATGATCTTTCAGAAATGTATGTTGCTCGCGTAAACTATTCAAACAGGATGAACGACAACTATCTTAGAAGAGGAGAAGGCAATCTCGGAGAGGGAAGTGTTGCACATATGTTCACAAACATCTTCAGGGAAAATGGTATTATTCCACAGGAAGCATACAACGGAATTAATTACGATTCAAAACTTAACAATCACAAGGAGCTAAACAAGTATGTAAATGCACTCTCAACCGCTTCTGTAGAATTGAAACAGAAAAGTCCGGAATATTATAAGATTGTAAATAATCTGCTGGACACATATCTAGGAAAAGTACCCGATAAATTCACATACCGCGGAAAGGAGTATACTCCTAAGAGTTTTGCAGAATCCCTCGGATTAAACATGAATGATTATGTAGAGATTACAAGTTTTTCGCATATCCCGTTCTATAAAGAATCAGTAATTGAAATTCCCGACAACTGGGATTTTGCACGTTACTACAATGTTCCTCTTGATGAATTCATGGAAGTCATAAACTATGCCCTCAATAACGGATATACCATTTGCTGGGATGGCGATGTGAGCGAAAAAGGGTTTTCACACAAAAATGGCGTTGCAATAAATCCGGAAGTTGCCGACTTAAATAATTATGCCGACACAGACAGGGCCAGATTCGAAAAAATGAGTACAGAAGACAAATATGGCGAAATACTGAAGTTTGAAAACATCTATCCCGAAGTAAAGGTAACACAGGATATACGCCAAAAAGGATATGAAACTTTCGTAACAACAGATGATCACCTTATGCTTCTTACAGGAATTGCCAAGGACCAGAAAGGGAATGTATACTACAGAACCAAAAACTCATGGGGAACCGAGAGAAATAAATTCGGAGGATATCTTAATATGTCTGAAAGTTTCGTCCGGGCAAAAAGCATCTCAGTTATGGTTCACAAAAATTCAATTCCTAAGGCCATCAAGTCAAAACTGGGTATTCAATAAATTATTTAATAAGAGCCATGCACTTTAAAAAAGCTGTTCCAAATAGTATTACAACCCTTAATCTGCTTTGTGGCACTCTTGCCATTATACTTGCGTTTAAGGGGCTGCAGCTCTGGTCGGTATATCTCATACTTGCCGCTGCTGTTTTTGATTTTTTTGACGGTTTCGCAGCTCGTTTATTAAAGGCATACTCTCCAATGGGAAAGGAGCTGGATTCACTTGCAGATCTGGTAAGTTTTGGGCTGGCTCCTACTATTCTCGTCTACTACAGATTTCAGGATTATACCAGTCAGTTCAGCACGGGGAATATGGAATCAGCCTGGATCAGTGTGCTTACTCTCATTCCGGTTTTAATAACTCTTGCGTCTGCCCTGAGACTGGCAAAATTCAATGTGGATACAAGGCAAAGTGAAAACTTCATTGGTGTTCCTACTCCTGCTAATGCACTTCTCATTGTTATGTTTCTTCACTACACTACCTTTAATCCACAATATGATTATTTATATGAGAATTTATGGTTCTTCCCGTTACTCTCAGTAATTTTATCATATCTTTTGATTTGCAACATCCCAATGTTTTCTGTAAAATTCAAAAGCATGGGATGGAAAGGGAATGAGATCAGATACCTGTTTTTAATTTTCACCGTTCTCATTCTGCCAATAGTTATAATTACAAATGCAACATGGTCTTTATGGCTGTTGCTGGTATTCTCACTGTATATTATTACAAATATTTTTTCTTTCATATTCTCTACATTAAAAAGTAAGTAATGAGGCAATATTCAAATATTGATGTTAGCCAAAGAGAGGAATATGAGAGGAAAATAGACTTGTTGGCCAGTTTAAACAAGACACTCATTGGTGCAATTCCGGATTTGATGTTTGTACTGTCACGTAATGGTACAATAATAAATTACAAGGCAGAAGACAGGTCTTTACTATATGTCCAGCCGGATACTTTTCTTGGAAAAAACATTAAAGACTGCCTTCCGGCAGATGTTGCCAGGCTTGCAATTGAAAAGATAGAGGAAATCCTCTCCACAGGACTTATATCCCCATTTACCTACTCTCTTACCATTGATAATAAGGTCCATTTCTACGAATGCCGGATGTCATACGATGGCAATGATGAATTTATTGCTCTCGTGAGAGATTTTACCGAACAGAAAAAAATTGAGAACGAACTTTTAAAAAAAGACAGGTTACTTGAAGCGATTTCAAAAGTGAGCCAGCTCCTGCTTCATGAAAAACCGTTAAGTGAAATCATAAACGAGGCTTTTGGCATATTAGTGGAAGTAATAAACAGAGACAGAGTTTATATATTTCAGTTTTTTGACGACCCGGTTACGTCCGAAGTTCAGTTATTATCCCGGTATCAATACACCCGTGAGGGAATTGAAAGCATTACCTCAATAGTAAATAATGATGAACCGAAGCCTATCAAAGCTCCATACGGCTGGTACGACAGACTGCTAAAAGGAGAACCAATAATTGGAAGAAAAGATGCATTTAATGAAACCGACAGGGCAATTCTTGATAAATTTCATTCTGTTTCAACTGCAATCTTCCCTATATTAATCGACAACAGATGCTGGGGATTTGTAGGTTTTGACAATTGTTCCGGTGACGAGGACTTGTCCGAAGGGGAAATATCAATTCTCCGGTCAGCAATAAGCAGCATCGGAATGACTATCCTGCGCGAGTTCCGCAAAGATGAGCTTATTAAAGCAAAGAAAGCCACGGAAGAGAGCGAACTGTTTGCCAAAACATTGATTGAGACCTCTCCTATCGGAATTATGGTCATTGACAGCGATGGACTGTGTAAATCTGTCAATAATGCATGGGAAGAGATGTTTTCAATTTCCGCCTCCTCTGCAATAAACAAAATCAA
>JAAXVX010000041.1 GCA_013335275.1 Bacteroidales bacterium | reverse complement strand
AGCTGCGGTGCTTGCATAAGTCATTGAAATTGCATAACCTACAGAGGTAGTTCAGTAGTACAATCAGACCATTGTCCCTTGGCATCGCTGATTTTTCCATGAGCTGCGGTTTTCGTGCCCGGAACCCTTGCCAATCAAGCGTTTCCGGGGGTACTCTTTATAGCTTATTGCACTCGCAGAGGATTGAAACTTTTCTTGTCGATATCGGCAGTTGCAGCGAGCAGTCCACTTCTTTATAGCTTATTGCACTCGCAGAGGATTGAAACCAGTCATAGAGCCTCAGAAGTGGTTGGCGAGGTCTGCCACTTTATAGCTTATTGCACTCGCAGAGGATTGAAACGCTCATCTGCCCGGCGATTCGGCAGATCATCTCCGTATCAACCTTTATAGCTTATTGCACTCGCAGAGGATTGAAACCCTTTTGCAGGTTGGCCCCTTGCAGGTTGGCCCCTTGCTTTATAGCTTATTGCACTCGCAGAGGATTGAAACTCCGTTTGTCCCTTCCCTCAATACTTGCAAAAATATCTCTTTATAGCTTATTGCACTCGCAGAGGATTGAAACATTTTTCGAAGATATTCCCTTCTTTCAGAATTGTCAAACTTTATAGCTTATTGCACTCGCAGAGGATTGAAACTAAACAACACTTCCACCGAGCTGCTGGGCCTGTTGGTCCTTTATAGCTTATTGCACTCGCAGAGGATTGAAACCTGACTTCAACTCACCATCCAACCACCTGCCGTACTGGCTTTATAGCTTATTGCACTCGCAGAGGATTGAAACGGGTCGTTTTTTTGCACGTATAAGGAAAGAGTGTTTGACCCTTTATAGCTTATTGCACTCGCAGAGGATTGAAACTCTTCTCGAACCATTGCCGCCAAACCTTTTCTTTTAGCCTTTATAGCTTATTGCACTCGCAGAGGATTGAAACTATGGAGGTTTGACTAATACTTCAACTTTGTTTTCTGCATCACACTTTATAGCTCATTGCACTCGCAGAGGTTGTTTTTTATGTATCTTCAGAAAAATCGAATTGATTCTTTCTGTAACACTTTTGATGCAAACTATCGATGGAAAAATGGTTCACGCTCAATAATGTGATGCTTCTGTTTGGGGTAACAGCGGGGCTGGTTTCTGTATTTGAACTTCTTGAATTTCTGTTCACAAAAAACATCCCGTGGCTCTGGCGGATTGCGCGGCAGGTTTGGAGAAAAATCAGGTGGAGCTTTGGCAAAAAAGCGGATGACGGAGAAGTTCAGCGCCTGATCCTGAACTTTTCAGGCCATCCGGTCACGCCCGCCCAGCAGCAGGCAATCGAAAAACAGATGCACTGGACATCTTCCAGCGTGGTGGATGTGCGATTGGGGAATGTTCCGGAAGACAACAACTTTGCCGCCGCAATCACCAAAGCCATCGACCGCACGGAACTTTCGCCCGAGGAGTGGCAAACGACTCCATTCGTGGCCGTGCCCGCCGGTTATCCGGCAGCTTGGTCGGTCATTCTCGCTTCACTGCACGGACGCCTCGGCCACTTCCCCGACGTCGCCCGCCTCCGCCCAACCCCGCCCGGCGCAAGTGAAAAGTACGAAGTCGCGGAAATCCTCAACCTCCGCGAACACCGCCACGCCTCTCGCGACAAGCGCTGAAAACCCCAAAAAATATTCCAGAAAAAATCAGTTTTTTCCCGAAAAGACTTGGATAAAACTGAGAAGCTACGTAACGTATATACGCAACGATGTCAATGAAGCAGACCCGGTTGTAAGACTCAGAATCCCATACCCACCCACGCGCCCCGATGCCACGTTCCATCGAGCCATCAGCTCGATGCGACTCAAGTTCTCGTTGTCCGGCAGTTCAGTTGTTTAGGAATACCCAAAACTCAGAACCCATGCCCGCTCAGACGTTATCATATCTTCTCTTGCTCGATTCTGTAACAAAAAGCGATCTGATGACGCCGTTCATTTCATTTTTTAACCAACCTTTTTTTACTCTCTTTGGTGGAATTAGTACTGTTTTTAACATACTGGTATTTCTTTCTACTGGTTTTCTGGTTTTAACAGGTGTTTTGCCTGTGTTGTGGCGTTTAGGTAAAAATTTGTCAAAGAGAAAAATTGCTATTTATTCAGATACTAAATTTGATGATCTTAAAGCAATGCTCATTGATTCGGGTTTGTTTAAAGAGAATAATATAATTCGTATCGAAAAAACTTCAATAGAAAAAGCAAGGGATATAGCATTATTGTTAGTCCATTGGAGTTCGTGTAAAAGTGAACTTGATAGAATACTGAATATAAAGAATGATCAAAATGCACTTATAGTTTACGCTCCACCAGATGAAGGTCGAGTTGATGATAGAGAGCGAGATATGATCAACGTCCGGCGTAACGCGATTATTGTCAATTTTAGAGGTCGATTGTTGAATGATGTATTGACTTGTATGATGACAACCGGTTATAAGAAATAACTCGATTGGTTTGATGAAATAGCATAATTAGTATCATGGCCGATAGCGTGAATTTTTATTCATAATGAGCATTATCTTGTAACCATATGGCTCAAAGGGATTCGTTTTACCTTCTCACCCTGCTTCATGAGATTGGTAAATTCATAGAGTTGGCGCAACTACCTGAATGGGATCAGCGGGCTGATGCATTTGATGCAGCTCGTACCAATTCTTACCGAAAATACTCTGCGGCTCTTACCGAATACATTCGATCTCAAAAGCCTGCTTTTTTTGAGGATGATCCGCTGTTGACAGCTTCGTTCTTTACCCAAAGAGAAGCTGAAGAAAGCGCCGTTCTCTTGAAGCTTATCAAAATAGCTTCAGATTGCGCATCGGCGGAACCGGCAACGAGCGCGAACCAGAATGCTGTCAAGCTGCATGCGGCAAGAGTTCATTCGATTTTCAATGAAATAACAATCAGGAATGATATTGGCCGGGAAATGGTAGCGCCCGAAATGAGCTTCCTCGATGTCAATCCGCTTTCGATAGAGGAGCAGGCCGCTTTTCCTTGCCATTCAGCGTTCGTTGGTGATGAACCAGGTGAGAATCTTTATCATGAACTTGCAAAGCAGTTTTTAGATGCCCTCATCAAGTGCAAGAGCATAGATGAACTGCTGAATCTCGCGCAGAAATACCTGCACGCTGTTCCCGCCGAAACTGTTGTGGATGGGGATGGAAAAGAGCAGCGTTTCAGTTCTGGCGTCAATCTCTACGACCACATGCGCACAACTGCCGCCATAGCGCTCTGCTTTTACGATGAGTTGATGCAAGGATGCTGGCAGGGGCGCGAGAATAGCATTGTTGATGAATCCGCGAATGGATATAAAAGTCTGGAGTTTCTCAAGCCATGCGTACTTATATCGGGCGATTTGTCGGGAATTCAGGATTTCATTTTCAGTATTCCCTCAAAAAAAGCGGCGAAGTCGCTTAAAGGACGTTCATACTTCGTTCAGCTTCTGGCGGAAGTGTGCGTTCGGAGCCTGCTCGAAGAACTCGATCTCAAACCCGCAAACCTGCTGTTCAACGGCGGCGGAAATTTTTTCATTCTTGCGCCAGCATCTAAACCGCAGGCTTTCGAGTTGTGCTCTGAAAGGATTTCAAAAATATTGCTCGAACAAGGCTGCGAACTGTCGGTTGATCTTGCCTGTGTGCCAGTTTCTGTTCAGGATTTTGGCAATTTTGTCAAGACGTGGGATGATGTCAAGGATGCAGTGAACCGGCAAAAGAGAGTTAAATATCAAGCTCTTGATTTTGATGCGGTATTTTCACCTTTTTCCCAGAGCAATCCTGAAGAAGATGACCTCTATATCGATTTGACAACTCAGTTGGTCAAGTCCGCTGGTTATCGAATATCCAGATTTACCGGCAAACAAACATCGAAAGGCTGGCAACAGATTTTCAATGAGCTTGGTTACGAAGTTAATTTTTCTTCAAAGAGTGCAATAACTGCAAACTTTGGCGGAATTCTTTTCAATGACTGTAACTTCGAGGGACAAGCTTCCAGTTTTGCGTTTGCGGTCAAATCACTGCCTCAATGGAATTCACAAACAGCAATCGATGAGTTCGAGGAGCTGATGAGCCTGAAAGGTTGTCGTTTGCCGGAAGCCGATGATCAATCACGAAACGCTGGTTCTATCAAAACGTTCGAAGCATTGGCAGGTCATGCATGTATCGAGACCGGGACTGCGAAACTTGGTATCCTGAAAATGGATGTCGATAATCTCGGTAAAATCTTTACCGAAGGACTCAACACCGCGAATGGACGCAAATCACCTGCTCGAATGATGGTGCTTTCGAGACAACTCAAGTGGTTTTTCGAAGGTTACATGAATAATCTGATCGATAATTACGGAGGGACGCTTTATCCAATATTTTCTGGAGGTGACGATTTCTTTTTGGTGGGAGCATGGCAGGATGTTTTCGAATTTGCGTTTACTATCCAAAAGAAATTTTCCAGCTTTGTCTGCAATCATCCAGGTATTACGCTTTCGGCGAGCTTGCTGGTGGTTGATGACCATTATCCTGTTTCGAGGTTTGCCGCACTTGCTGAACAGCGACTTCATAAAGCCAAGCACGAGAGTCTCGAAAAAAACTGCATCAACGTGTTTGGACAGAATCTGAGTTGGATAGAGTTTGCAAAAGCAAAAGAGATCAAAAGAAAACTGTCGGATCAAATCAATGATCAGGGTGATGCAAAAGCTATGATTCAAAAAGTGCTAAGAAGTTGCGAAGGTCTTGAACAGATTTTCGAAAGAGCTGTTCGTTTCAGAAAAGCTGAAAAAAATGGCAATTCCCAAGCGCAGCAAAGGTTTAAAAATGAAAAACCAGCTGAAATAAAAGTCTGGAGATTGGCTTACTATCTCAGAGAGATAAAGGAGTATTCAAAGATATTTGTCGATGAATTGGTCAAAGAATATGAATCCGCATTTTTTAATGCACTGCAAGGCGAGGCAGTCAATCCAATGTATATCGCTGTAGGTGCTCGTTGGGCTGAGATGACAGTCAGAGGGAAAAAGACATTATCAACCAAAACAAGTGATAACGATGGCAGACAAACCGTATAAATCTGGAAATTCATCCGGTGGGCACGGAGGAAGTGGACACCACCAAAACACTTGGCAAAATAATAAATGGAGTGAAGTAGATGCCGATGAGGTTGTAAAAAAATACTTTGGTAACGATTTTGTCGATCTGATACTCTTACAAAAAGTATCCTCTTATAATGAATATATAGACAAGGTGAAGCGATATGTGGAAAATACTAAAAAGGGCATGACGACCTCGCAATTACGCAATGTTTATTCGAGAATAAAAAATCTTGAATCAATAACAGAGCTGTTTACTTTGAGGCCAAAGGTTGCCTATGTCGCTGGACGTGCAGATAGACATGAATTAAAAACGTTTCTTTATTTGATCGATCAGTTGATCAGAAGTGTAGATGACGTAAGTAAGCTCAAACAGCTCAAGGATTTTTTTGAAGCAATTATCGCTTACCACAAATATTATGGAGGAGATAAATGATGAGCAAGTTAATTGAAAAAGTATTTATTTCAGGAACTATTGTTGCTGAAACAGGTATGCATATTGGCGGATCTAAAACAGCTCTGGACATTGGAGGTATTGATTTGAACGTAATCAAGACATCTAGTGGTATTCCATATATTCCGGGAAGCTCGATCAAGGGTAAGCTTCGCTCAATTCTTGCGAGAGAAGAAGGTTCAATTGCAATAGGTTCAGAAAAGGGAATTCCCTATAACGCAATTACTGATAGAAAATGTCCTAATATCATTGAAATATTTGGCGATGCTAATGATAAGGATAATAAAATAAGCACTTCGGCGCGACTTATCGTTAGGGATGCATTTCTCTATATGGAGCATTTCAAAAAAGAAAAAGAGGGAGGCGGGATATTTGCAGAACTTGAGCTTGATTATACTGAGTCTAAATGGGAGAATACAATTAATCGGATGACTGGTATGGCAAACCCTCGCCAGCTTGAACGAGTGCCTGCTGGTGCGTGTTTTAAATTTTGTTTTATTTACAATGTGATGGATGATGGTAAAAAAGAGACTCATTTAAAAGAAATTATCCGGGCCATGAGAATTCTCGAAGATGATTATCTTGGTGGTCAAGGTTCAAGAGGCTATGGGCATATAAAATTTGAAAATGTCACTATTGAAAAGAAAACTATAGAACAGTATAAAGGTGACAATCAAAGAGTTCCTGATGATGCCGTAACTTTTTAATTAAAGAATCCATGAAGACGATTCTTCTCATTCCTGACGATCACGGTCAGTTCCACCTTGGAGAGACAGGGCTTGATGATACCAGTGATGTTTTGCATTCCGATACTTTTTTTTCAGCTCTTGCAAACATCTATGAGATGGCGTTAAGCGGTGCAAAGACGTTAATCGATCATATAAAGTCAGATAAGCTTAGGTTTTCATCGGGATTCTATGCGGTATTAAACGGGGATCGTGTTTCTTATTTTCTGCCAAAACCTCCGCTGTGTTTTGGTTTGAATGACAAACCAAAAATCTTGAAGAATGTCAGGTACGTTTCAGTTGGTATTTGGAAACAGTTGTTATCGGATTTTGATCCTGAGAAATTATCTTCAGAAATCGATTTGCTTGCCTTGCCGACCATTGGGGGTGATTTTGTTTATGCGCCAGATGAACTTGGTTCGATTCCAGAGCCTCTCGACAATAAAAACATTCGTACAATTCAAACGATACCGAAGGTTAAAGTACATACTACCGCCGAAGATACAGACAGACTATATCACGAGACAACTGTACAGTTTACGCCAATCATTCTGAGCGGCACTAAACTCAGAGGCGCATTCTACGTACTATATGAACACAAACTCGATCCGGAAGAATTAGCTGAGTTCTTGGCAGCGTTACGGATTATGGCAGACGAAGGCGTAGGAGGTGAACGGTCATCAGGAAAAGGGCAGTTTAAGGATGTGGTTTTTACTGAAGTCGATCTTCCTGATTTTGCAAATCCACAAGCTTTTTTAGGACTTTCTTTGATTTCTCCGTCAAGTAATGAAGAGTTTCATAACGGATTAAGCGACTACGAACTGATTATCCGAGGAGGTGGCTCGATTGGGAGAATGGGTGATACTGAAAAACATAGAAAACGAGCGAGGTTTGTTCGTGAAGGCGCATTACTGAAAAACAATATAAGGGGCCGTTTCGTCGATGTTTCGCCTTACGGTGATAATACAATTCTGCGTAATGGATTCAATTTCGCTATTCCTATGGGCAAAAGAATATGAGTGAAAAGCTTAAAACATTCAACGTCTCACTCAAGACGATCTCTCCCCTTCACATTGGAGCTGGTGAGCAAGCTGTACTTTCACCATACAGTGATTATGTTTATGTTAGGGAAGATAGTTCCTTGCTCTATATCGATGGGCAAAAATTACAGCAATTACTCGCAGCAAAGCCGGAGCTGATTGACGAATATGTTGCCGGAATCAGGGATGGGTATGATAACAACCGATCTAACTTTTCACTCGATTATTTTATCAGGAAACGTCTGAAGGTAGACATCTCAGAAATCACCCGTTGTCGGATTCCTGTTGGAGGGGAAATACAAAAAAACGAAGTGCGTTGCTTAATTGCAAGTTCTGGACGTCAGTTTGTTCCAGGTAGTACCATAAAAGGGGCAATTCGTACAGCAGTCTTACTCGACTGGATGACAAAGACATCGAAAGGCAAGGAGTATTTAAATGAAATAAAAAATTATGTCGAGAATGAAGATTGGTTACCCCTGAAAAAATCAAACCCGGAAAAATTGTGTTTTGGGAACATATCACACGATCCTTTCCGGCATTTACGTATTGGTGATTCAGGCTTTTTCATTTCCAATACTCTTTCAGTCAGAAATATACAAAGAGTATCGATCACTCAACAAGAATATTCAGGCATAAACGATAATGACATTCCTCTTTGGCTTGAAGTCTTAATGCCCGGTGCATTAAGTTCTTTTTCGATTTCCATGCAGTTACCCATGAAACCAACAGGATTCAGTTTCATTGATAATCAATCGATTGCCGATCTTTTCAAGAAAATCAATAAACAATCACTCGATTCATGTTCTCACGAAATGAAAAAGTTGGAGAACAGTTCTCGCAGATTCGAGCCACTCAAGAAATTTTACGAAAAACTTTACTTGCAGATACAACGTGCCAGACCGGAAGTCGCGGTTATTAGACTCGGGAACGGGAAAACATGGTATGACAATTCGATAGGACTTGCTGTCGATAACGATAACGCTGGAGAACAATTTCCGTTTGAAGGTTATCTTCGATTACTCAAGTTAGGAGAACTTCCATTTCCATCGACCAGAACGCTTCTGGTGCACAACGGATCACCGTCAACGCCGCTTGGCTGGGTGAAGCTGGAAGTTGCAGAAACACGATAGAAAATAATTATAGATAGCATTATATGCGCATTAATCTAACCCTCTCCCATAGAAAACCGTCAATTACTCTTCCGGTCAACTGTTTCCATCAGCTCTCCTCCCTTATCTACAACATCGTCGATCAAAGTTCAAGTGAGTATGCCGAACGATTGCACGAGCAGGGTTATGTGTTGCAAAACCGGGCCTTCAAGCTTTTTACCTTCTCTCCGCTTTATGTCGCGGCAAAGGGAAAGAAATGGCTTATTAGCGATGATGGTACAATGAGCACTCGCGAAAAGCTGTTGCACTTTACCGTATCATCACCGAAAAATGAATTCATCGAACATCTTGTTATTGGGCTATTGCATCAACCGATGGTGCGGATCGGGACTGAGCAGTTTCGTGTTGAAACGGTGAAGCGGCTTGATCCTCCTGAATTCACGGAGGACATGCGTTTCGTCGCGCTGTCGCCGATTGTTTGCAGCACGAAAAACGATAACGATCGATATACGCAGTTTCTTTTTCCCGGCGACGAGGAGTTTGAGCAAAAGCTATTTGCGAATCTTGCGCGAAAGTATGAAGCGTTGCATGGCAAACCATATCCCGCATCTGATACCAATTGTCGCTTCACGCTCGACAGCGAATACCTTGAACGCAGGCAGGGGAGAGTGCAGAAGCTTGTTTCCGTCAAAGAGGGGAAACCCGATGAAACAATGGTA
>JAAXVX010000303.1:2278-2569 GCA_013335275.1 Bacteroidales bacterium | reverse complement strand
TGCAGTGGCAGAATTTTAAACCGCTCATAGAGAACAGCCTTGCATCCGGAAATGACAATCTTATTGTAGGAGACGTTAAACAGAGCATATACAGATGGAGGGGATCCGATTGGGGGATTTTGGGTAAAACCATTTATGACGATTTTGATAACGGGAGGATAGACGAAAAAGGCCTTAACGATAACTGGCGCTCATGCAGCAACATTATTGATTTCAATAATGAATTCTTTCCGTTTGCTGCAGAAATGTGCGATTCGATAGTCGGGTCAAATAGTGATATGCCCGAAAACC
>JAAXVX010000303.1:0-2268 GCA_013335275.1 Bacteroidales bacterium | reverse complement strand
GAGACCAAACCAGGGTATATTGAATTGAAATTTTTCCCGAAAATTGGAAATGACGAGGAAAAATGGAAAGAGAGTGCCTTATCTCAGATTCAGCTTAAAATTGATGCACTCAGGGCTAAGGGACGGAAGCTGAGAGATATTGCCATACTTGTAAGAACAAATACAGAAGGTGCAATTGTTGCTGAGGACCTCATTTCCAAAGGCTATAAAGTAATTTCGGGAGAATCGCTTTTCTTGAAATCTTCGCAAAGCGTATCCACAATTGTTTCGCTGCTTCGTTACTATAACAAACCCGACGATTCAATCAACAATACGATAGCGGAATTTGAGGGTATTACCCTGGAGTCAAATCCGAAGATAGCAAGGCTTCCTTTATATGAAATGTGTGAAGAACTGGCAGGAATGCTGGGCGAGGGAGTAAGGACTTCCGAGTCGGTTTACATACTCTCTTTTCTGGACCTTGTGCTCGATTTTGTCAAAAATAAGAGAGCCGATATCTCATCTTTTCTCGACTGGTGGGACGAAAAAGGGTTTAAAGCATCAGTTGCTGCGCCTGAGGGTCAGGATGCGGTTCGCATAATGACCATTCACAAATCAAAAGGCCTTGGAATAAAATCGGTAATTATACCGTTTCTCACATGCTCTTTCAAAAAAAGCTCCGGTGACATTATGTGGTGCAAACCTACGACTGAGCCATTTAATACTATGCCGCTTGTTCCGGTTAAGTACAGCAGCGAACTTGCAAAAACCATTTTCGCTCCGGAATATGAGGCGGAGTATACTAGAAACATTATAGACAACCTCAATATTGCATACGTTGCATTTACCAGAGCCAGAGAAGAGCTGATTATTTTTGCTGAAGAATACTCCGGGAAAACAGTCTCTTCGGTTTCAAATCTTTTATTTGAGAAATTTGCATCATTGCTTAATGAAGAAAACACATTTGTTTTGGGCGAATTAACACCGGAAATTGAAGAAGAAACTCAATTTACCGGAGAAATTCAAATCCCTGCCTTTCGGTCGGCAGATGCAGGAGAGAGGTTAAGATTATCACTCAAATCCGGAGATTTTTTTGAAAAAGAGAAGAGTGCGAGAACCAAAGGAATTATTATCCACGATATCCTTTCAAGAATTTATTCAATAGACGATATTGTCCCTTCCGTAAAAGAGGCAGTCGCTGCAGGAGAATTATCAGAAGCAGAGGAGAATGAAGTTGCGGCAACACTTGCCCGCCTCATTGGCAGTGTATCGGACAGATATTGGTTTGAGGGGAAAAACGGAGTTTACAACGAACTTGAAATTATTGAACCGGGAGGAATGGTGAGCAGGCCGGACAGAGTCTTAATTGGCGAAGAGTGCGTCGTAATTGATTTTAAAACCGGCATACTCAGGCCCAAATCGCATGTACATCAAATTGAATCATATACTGCGCTATTAAAGAAAATGGGATACACCTCCGTAAAAGGCTATATCTGGTATCTGGACGAAAATGAAATAATGGAGGTTATATAATATTTTCCTTTATAAACCTGATACATGTATCGTAAGTTGCATCTTTAACGAGAACTGTTTTACCTGCATCAAGAATGTAAAAAGAGGGAGCGGATCTCCTGTCGTATATCGAATTGTTTATAACGGAATTCTTTGAGTCAAAACCCACTATCCAATCCTTTGACATGTTTTTTAAGTGACCGCTCCAGAGTGTTTTGTTATCTCCGGTATATAATGCCACTACTTTAATTTTATTTCCTGCCTCTTTGAGTACAATGGAACTCTTCATCATCTCAATGGCAATATTGCAGTTTTCACAGTCCGGTTCGTAAAATAAAAGCATGACAAAAGGCGATTTTACATTGTAAAGAGAGGTGCTTTTCCCTTCGGCTGTTACAAATTCCACATTTGCAGCCTTGGTATTTACTCTGTTTTTAACGAGCATATTGAGCTGAAATGAAAGTTTTTCCTTTATCTCAAAAGGGAGTGTATTGCTTTTTAGTACTTCCTCAACAAAAACAATATACAGTTCGTCATTTTTATACATTGAGTTTGGATCGTAGAAACCCTCTTCAAATACTGCTAAAAAATATTTAATAACATTTATCTGCGAGGCCATTACTTTCTTCGTCAGAATCAAAACCGATTCCATGGATTCTGAATAGCCGGAAGCTACAAGCAAGTCGAGATATTCGCGAAAAGGTTCCCGGATATATATAGGGTTTGCAGTAAAAGAGGTGTCTTTAAGATTGAGGTTATCCCAGAAATGGACCAGAA
>JAAXVX010000302.1 GCA_013335275.1 Bacteroidales bacterium | reverse complement strand
TGCACATATTGTGGCCAATGAGCTGGGGGTGGATATGAAAATTACTTCCGGCCCTGTTCTGGATAAACCGGGCGATCTTGCAGGATTGCTCACCGGTCTTGAAAAGGGTGATGTTCTTTTTATTGATGAAATTCACCGCCTCTCTCCTATTGTTGAAGAATATCTCTATTCAGCTATGGAAGATTTTTCAATTGACATTATGATTGACAAAGGTCCCGGTGCAAGATCGGTACAAATAACTCTCAATCCCTTTACTTTAATTGGGGCAACAACAAGAAGCGGATTACTCACTTCCCCTCTTAGAGCCCGTTTTGGCATACAATCGCACCTGGAATATTACGATTCAGAAGTATTGCTGAAAATTATCACAAGAAGCGCAGCAATTTTGAATATTGGAATAGAAAAAGATGCTGCTAAGGAAATTGCCGGAAGGAGCAGGGGCACTCCAAGAATTGCAAACTCTCTTCTTCGCAGGGTAAGGGATTTTGCACAAGTCAAGGGAAATGGAAATATTGATATTGCAATTACAAAATATGCTCTTGATGCTTTAAATATAGACAAGAGAGGTCTGGACCTCATGGACAATAAAATTCTCTCCACAATAATCCATAAATTCAAGGGAGGGCCTGTTGGAGTGAGTACTATAGCAACCGCCGTCAGTGAAGATCCGGGAACAATAGAGGAAGTTTATGAACCATTTCTCATTAAAGAGGGCTTTTTGCAAAGAACTCCACGGGGAAGAGAGGTTACAGATCTGGCATATAAACATCTTGGAATCGCAAAAATCACAACCGACGAAAGATCACTATTCTGAAAAATAAAATCAAATTATGAAAAGAGCTCTTTTTACAATTTTACTTGCATTATCGTTAATGGTTACTCTTGATGCCTACGCTTGTACATCTGCCATTATTACCGGAAAAATAACCGCAGACGGAAGACCGCTTTTGTGGAAAAACAGGGATACCGGCGAAGACAATAACAGAATTCAGTACTTCAGGGGGGAGAAATATAATTTTATAGGACTGGTAAACAGCCCGGATAGTACAGGAATAATATGGATGGGTACAAATGATGCCGGTTTTTCCATTATGAATACTGCTTCATATAATCTTAAAGACGATAATGTTAAGGAGATGGATAAGGAGGGAGAGATTATGTTTGAAGCTTTATCCGTTTGTAAAAACATAAAGGATTTTGAAGCGTTTCTTAAAAAACACAAAAAACCACTTGGAGTTGAAGCTAACTTTGGAGTAATAGATGCCGAAGGCGGTGCCGCTTATTTTGAAACCAACAACACCAGTTTTACAAAAGTTGATGCAAACGACCTTAAAAATGCACCGGAAGGATATCTGATTTATACAAACTACTCCTACACAGGACGTTTTAATGAAGGAATGGGATATATTAGATATCAGACAGCAAGTGAAATATTTTCGCCAAAGGCTGTTTTTATGAATATAACACCTCAGTGGATATTTGATAATCTTTCCCGCTCATATTACCACTCTCTTATGGGCATAGATTATAAAAAACCGGAATTTTCTCCTGAAAAAGGAAGAGGATGGGTTATAGATCAGGACTTTATTCCAAGAAAATCTTCTACTGCCTCAGTAGTTATTCAGGGCGTAAAACCGGGTGAAAATCCGGAGATGACAACAATGTGGACCGTTCTGGGATATCCTCCGGCTGGGCTTGCAATTCCATTGTGGGTAAAAACAGCAGAAAATCAGCCTTCAGTTGTTTTAAAAGCGGCAGATTCCCAAAACGCAGCAGCATGTAATATGGCTCTTGCCCTAAAATACAAGACCTTTTCGGTTAAAAGAGGAAACGGCCCTAAATACATGTATTTTCCACTCATATACAACAGTGCCGGAACCGGATATCTTCAGGAGCTAAAGGGCAGCGAAGAATCAATTTTTGCCGTCTACAAAGAATCAATAGAACGCTGGAGAAAAGAGGGACTCAGCACATCGGAGGTAATAAAACTCAACCAGCAGGCCGACCAGATTGTTTTGCAGGCATACAAATCGCTCTCAGCCAATAAATAACTTTTTCACCGGCGAAGAATTTTTTTTATCATGCGGTTTATACACTGCCAGATAATTGATGAGGGCTTGTGCGTCCTCAGTTGCTGCGCTCCCTCCGGCCGAATCGCCCTCATCAATTATCTGGCAATGAAAGACGATGTGAAATAAGTTTCTATTCGCTGCCGATACAAGATTTTTAATTAGCCCCATACAACCGATAGCCTCTTAAAAATAAATAATAGAATAAAAATAAGGTGCGGCTTTGCCGCGGTTTATGAGCCATGCGGCAGGCAAATTTTTTCCGCCGAAGACGTAAATCTGCGACGCAGGAGCACCTAACTTGTCCCTTTTGGAGGCGAATAATCAATCCTGTTAAAAATCATATTGCCAATTAATTGCTAAGAAGACGCAGACTTAATGTCTGCGTCTTCTTAGCAACTTGTTAATTATCTAATATTTGGCACAGTTTCAGGCGGCGATTTGAAACATTTCTGAACAATCTTTTTACACTGCCAACTAATTGATGAGGACGATTCGGCCGGAACGAAG
>JAAXVX010000040.1 GCA_013335275.1 Bacteroidales bacterium | reverse complement strand
TAATTGCACTTAAGCGGCTGATATCAAGAAAGAAGCGCAGTGTGGTTTTGCTGAGAAAGAAGTTTAGTAAAAATCGAAAAAATGAAAAATTCGATTTATATTTTTTTAATTTTGATTGCATGGATATTGGTTTCTTGTGTAAAGTTTCCTGATCCTAGACCGGGCCCGATTAAGCCCAGCGATAAAATTACTATGGGAGAAGCTAAAGTCTCCGACAGTTTTTCCTGGAGCACATCCAACAGTGTTGAAGTGATTATAACCGGTTTGCCAACAATTGTAACAGTTAAATCTACTTTGTCAATATCGCTTCAGGACGGGACCAGACTCTATAGCCTATTACATAATATGAGTCAAGATCTGCGATTAAAAATTATAGTCCCATCTGAAACAACGAACCTGACTCTGAAATATGGTTCAATGGAATACAACCTGAAGATTATAGGTAATAAGGCAGAATTCTCTTTTATTCCAGATATACCAGAAGAAATAGAGGTGCCGTAGAAATATAAAAATTTACGGAAATGAAAAAACAATTATTTTCGATACTGTACGCAGTCGTCATTTCCTCAACAGTCGTTTTAGGTCAATCGACCGTTACGTTAGATGCAGAAGTCACTGTTGCCACTTACAATGCAAATTGCTGGAATTTGGTTCAGCAGGGGAGAACTGCCACTCTTCTCATCGGAGGAGTTTATTCACTTACAAACATGAATGTTACACCAAGTCTTGATATTACTACGTCGTACATTAAGACTCCATGGATAAAAGTTGGGTCAGGAAATATTACATTCAGTGCAAGACTTACTGGTTCAACTTCTGGCACAACGCTTAGCCGGGCAATTGTTGTTTCTTATATTCCGTATGATCCTTCCTCATTATTGCCATCTAAAGAGGGTTCTACAACAACTTTCTATACATATAATTTTGTACCACCACTTACAGGAACTGCCAGCCAGACTCTCCAAAACATATCTGTTCCAATACCGGTTGAAATAGCTAATTCAACGAGTGTTTATAAAATAATGGTCAGCTTTATCGGCGAAGGAGGAGCCGGAAGGATAATAGGTGACAATTATGTTTTCCCGGGTACATATAGCTCTGACCCGGCAAACAGTTGTCTGCCTACTGGGCCGTTTTTGGATGCTGACGGAGATGGTGTTCAAAATGATCAGGATATGTATCCGGCAGATGCTTCCAGAGCCTACAACTCTTACTATCCTTCTGCAGTCAGTTATGGAACTCTGGCTTTTGAAGATAACTGGCCGGCAAAAGGGGACTATGACTTTAATGATGTGGTTGTCGACTACAGGATGAAAACAGTTACAAATTCTTCAAATTATGTGGTTGAGGTAATTGGTGAATTCATTTTGAAGGCTTCAGGAGCTATTTTTAACAATGGTTTTGGTTTCCAGCTTGACGGAATTGGTTCTGATAAAATATCCGGGGTTACCGGTAATTCGGTGTCCCCATCTTCTCCTCTTTTCAATATAGCACCTAACGGGGTTGAATCCGGTCAAACATATGCAACATGTATTGTATTCGATAATTTTTTCAACATTATACCCAGAGGAGCAGATAAGCTGGTAAATACCATAAAGGCATCTCCTTATATATCTCCTGTTACATTGACTGTTAATATTGCTTTTGTTGCAAATACCGTCCCTATAGCCGATCTGTCTTCTCTTGCTTTTAATTTTTTTATTGTTGCCGATGATACAAGAGGGAAAGAGATTCACCTTCCGAACAGGGTTCCTACAAATCTTGCCAATACTTCTCTTTTTGGATTGAAAGACGACGATTCATCTGTTCCTTTAGGGAAATATTATAAAACATTAAATAATCTCCCATGGGGTTTGAATATTATTCAGGGTTTCCAATATCCGGTTGAATTGGATCCGATTAATGAGGCTTACCTTTATTTCATTGAATGGGCAGAGTCCAATGGTACAGCAAAAACAGACTGGTTCAGTAACACAGGTGCCGGATACAGAAATCAGCTCAAGGTTTACTAATTTTTGTTTTAAGATAGCCTTCCCCTTTTCAAATATAATTATAAATGGAAGGGGGATTTTTATTTAAAAAATGTATATTTGTTTAAAGCATAAAAATTTTGACTATGAAAAAGTTACTGTTTCTATTGTTTATGATTATACCTGGAATGGTGTATTCGCTTGAGAAAATAGAAGGCCAGGCTGTTCCAAAAATGAATTTTTACGGAGTAGATTTTACTTTGGTTAAAACATTTGGCGTAAAAGAAGAACCGGGAAAGGTTGCCAAGGCTTTTGAGGAGATTAATAAACTTATTGTCTCAGAAACTAAAAAATATCCTTATGGCAATTTCTTTACAAAGTACATAAGAGAGATAGATCAGTCTAAGGAGTTAAAAAAAATTCAGTTTACGACTTTCGACAATGTGAGTATCGACGAAGCTATTTACAGGGCACGCATTATGAACGAATCCGGAATGCCAACATACAGTAAAACATTTAAAATTGATGACGCCGCTGTAGTTGCTCTCGTTAAGTCTTTCAATACAGGCAAAGATATAGGCTATGGTGTACTTTATGTTGCAGAACTTTTGGACAAGGAGGCAGGAATAGGAAATTATATAGCTGTATGTTTTAATGTGAAAACAAAGAAAATAGTTTTCACAGACAGAGTTTCCGGAAAGGCAGGCGGTTTTGGGCTAAGAAACTACTGGGCATCCTCTCTGGAAAAGATATTTAAACTTTAATCGTAAATTTATTTTTATAAGCCTGCAAACTTTTGCAGGCTTATTTCATTTATACTAACCTAAAATATTTATTATTATGAAAAAGATTTTAATGTTGGCATTGATTTTATTTATCGGGATTGGTGCTTTTGGCCAGAGTATAAAGAAAACGTCTGGCTCTCTTAATTCAATTAAGGAAGCTAAAGCAATAGGGGTCTCTTTCACCTACGAAAATATGAAAGTAGGCAAGATGACAGAAGAAAAGTATGTAAAGGAAAAGATTGAAGCGTACAATTCAAAGAAATCAGGATGGGGAGATGAGTGGCATAAAGCGTGGTTGTCCGACCGTGACGAGAGGTTTGAGCCAAAATTTATTGAGTTGTTTTCAAAATATTTGAAAGACAAAGACATTAATGCAACTTTAGGCGATGGTGAAATTTTAATGAAAGTAAATGTAGATTTTATTGAGCCCGGTTTTAATGTTGGAGTTGCAAGAAGAAGCGCATCTGTCGATTTTACTTGTATATTTGTTAACAAGTCAGATGGAAAGGAAATTGCAACAATTGTCATTAAAGATGCCTCTGCCAACAATTTTGGAGGAAATGACTATGATGTGGGCTTTCGGGTGCAGGAATCATTTGCCAAAGGAGGAAAGGAACTTGCAAAGTTTTTGATAAAAGAAATTAAACTATAATGAGTATCAAACTGGCGTACTGTATACCGGCATTATATTCTGCCAGCGGCATGGAAAAAACCCTGACGATTAAGGCCAATTATTTTGCTGATGTGCTTGGTTATGATGTTTTTATAATTACAACTGATGGCCTTGGGAAACCACCGGCATTCCCGTTGTCCAATAAAATATCAGTAATTAATTTAAATATTGATTTTGAATATATTTGGAATTATCCAATTTATAAAAAGGTTTTTTATTATACATTTAAACAGACACTTTATAAAAGGCGATTATCAAAAACGCTTAAGCAGATAAAGCCGGACATTACAATATCTACTTTAAGACGGGAAATTAATTTTATTACCCGAATTAAAGATGGCAGCCGTAAGGTTGGTGAATTACATTTTAATAAAAAGAATTACAGAGATTTGGACATACACGATTCACCCGGTTTTTTCAAATCGATAGTTTCAAAGCTCTGGATGCATCAACTTATCGCAAATTTGAAAAGACTGGACAGATTTGTTGTGCTGAGCCACGAAGACAAGGATCAATGGAACGAGCTGGAGAATGTATCGGTTATTTACAATCCGTTAGACAAACTTCCGGGGAATATATCCGATTGCTCAGCCAAAAAAGTTATTGCAGCAGGAAGATTTGTGCATGTTAAAGGTTATGATATGTTAATAGACAGCTGGAAAATTGTTTCTGAGAAACATCCTGACTGGACTTTGACAATATATGGCGCAGGGAATAAGGAGTCTTTCAGAAGGCAGGCAGTTGATAATGGAATTGCAGATAAATGCTTTTTCGAAGAGCCGGTTAGCAACCTGGCGGATAAATTCATTGAAAGTTCAATTTTTGCTTTCAGTTCCAGATTTGAAGGATTTGGAATGGTTATAACAGAAGCAATGGCAAGCGGAATTCCACCCGTTGCATTTGCCTGTCCTTGTGGTCCGAAAGAGATAATTAATGACGGAATTAACGGGATACTTGTCGAAAAAGGCAATATAAATTCTTTGGCAGAAAAAATCAACTATTTAATTGAAAATAAAGATGTCCGCAAAGAAATGGGCCTTGCTGCAAGAAAAAGGGCAGAACAATTTCAAATTGAAGTGGTAGCAAAAGAATGGGAATCGTTGTTTAAAGATTTGATGAGCTAATCCGGTTTATTAAATAAGCAACTTGAACACAAAAGAGGGCCGTAATATATTTACGACCCTCTTTTTATAATAGTATTAAATGCCAGTCTAATAAGTAAAGATTTTTGTATCGTCCCTGTAACCGCTAAGGTTTTTATACCAGTCATTGAAGTTTACTCCTCCGGATAATGCCCATTCGTTGAAGTGCAGATATGCTACATCAACAGCCTGATACTCGAAAGGATAATTGAACGGTTCCGGAATCATGATTCCCCACATCATTCCATCATCGAACTTGTACTTATCGGTAGGATGCAACTGCTTTCCGGAAAAATAACTAACATCTGCCTTTGATGTATGAAGGAATGTCGGAAGATGTATCTCTTTGCCGCGTAATGTTTCCCCGGCGCTGTTTTTTACAACAAAGAAATTTATGGAACTCATATTCAAATCCGATAAATTCACAGGAGAAGTAAATCTTATTTTTACAGATTTATTAGGCGTATTTATATAGCTGTCGGCAAGTGTGTTTAGGAACGACGAATAATCTTCTGTAATAATATCTCTTACCTTATTAAATAATGGAATTACTGCCAGATTTACTCCACTCTCAGTTCCGTTTGTACTTACTGCAAAAGGAGCTGTTCCCGATACCGGCTCTCCCGTAACGGAGGTTACATTTGATGCATTAACCTTATCCAGCTGGAATGCAGCGGATAAAATCAAACTGCTTCCTGCAGCACGGATGTTGTAGTCAAAATCCATTGAAGTAACTTTGTTCTCCGAATTAGAATAAAGTTTAACCCTAAAGCCAAGAACCAGGTCGTTCATATCGTAGTCTCCCTTCCATGGCCACAAATCTTCAAAGGCGAATGTACCCCATGTTGTTTCAGTTGGGAAATATGAGACAAAAGCAACGTTTGCATCATTATCATCTGCATCGAATTCAGCAGCAACGCCGTCTCCGTCGTTGTCAATAATTACCGGAGTCGGGTCCTCTATTTGCCCGGCAGCATCGTTGCAAGAAGATGCCAGGATATTTTTAGTTTGAACTTTAGATAAGATTGACCCATTATTATTAAAAAGTGCTTCATACAAAAGACTTCCATTTGTGCCGGAAGAACCAATTACAAGATTTGTATGTACAAACTCAATTTTTCCGTTTACCTGCGAGGATGCCCATCTCATATCAGGAACGTTTCCTGTACATTTGAATACCGAATATGTACTTGATGAAGATAATAGATACATCTTATAAACTTCAGAAATGGTTCCGGTAAGAAACATACTTCCACCGTTCATTGTAATAGAAGCATTATTCATCAAGGATGTCTGGGTTTCCCAAAGCGAACCGTCATATAGATTGACTACCGCACTTTGAAATTCTGTTACATTTGCTGCAATATTGCAGTAGTTATTCAATATCCCGCCACCTTCTGCCTTGAGTTTTGTTGTAACAACTAATTCGTTGAAGTTGTCTAATACGGTTCCATTTGTTTGATAGTATGTGATTGCAGTAACTTTTCCGGATACATCGTTTACCAAAGAAGCATTTGAAGTCAGGTTAAGAACTTTAGTATTAATTGTTCCGTTATTATAAAGAGTGGAGTTGTTTGTAATCTGAAGACCATAATTATTTTTGGTTAGTGCTATACTGCCTTCGTTATAAAAAGTGCTTGCAACATTCATCTTTATATCACCATTGACAGTCATAGACCCCTTATTTACAATTGTTATCCCGTCATTGAATTCAACGGTTCCGGAAGAGGTCAGGCTGGTGTTTTGCTGCATATATACTATTGGAATAGTTGCATCAAAAACTCCTGTATTTAATCCTTTTACTGTAACCGATCCGCCATCCAGTATTACAATTGATGTTTTGTTAAGACTTATTGTGGAAGAAGACAAATTAAGATTTCCCTTGACATACAGAATAGCATGGCTAAGATAATTGCTCATATTGGTTGAAGCGGTTCTTGTCACTCCTGCTGGAATATAGTAAGATTTGTAAGTATTACCATACGCAGAACTTTGTCCGGAGTCAAAGCCAAGAATTGTAGTGCTGCCGGTCGCACCAAGAGTTACATCGTAGTTTGCCGGGATAGAAATCGAAGGTGATGTAAAAGACGCCTTTGTTGCAATCACCTGTGCCTGTTGCGAATTTGAAGTACTATTATTGATTGTTATATTTAACAGTGTAGATGAAATATCAGCTTTCTGAACTGTTCTTTTGCCTGTTGGCAGAATCTCCTGAACATAAACAGATGTGAGTGCTGTAGGTAAGGTCAGTTTAACAGCTAGTGGACTCCCCGGTTTGGCAGCTCCTGATGCGATGAGAGAACCGTCCTTAAGCATCGGAGATGTATATATGCGAATCACTCTGATATAGTTGTCGCCAATACCGCTGACAGAGGGAACCTGAACATTAATATTAACATCCTGTACGGTTTTCCAGTTAAAATCTGAAGGAATTGTTGTTCCTGGCACAGGCCCAGGGCCTGGAGCAGGAAATTTAACGCAACTGCTAGAAATTAATAGAAGCAAAAAATAGATTGCTAATTTACTATTGGTTAGGTAATTGCGGGTCATAAAATTGGTTTTAATCGGGGTTATCAACATATTTATCAACAAATGTAAGGTTTATTCAAGAAAAATGCAATATAATATCTATAATAACATCCAGTTAGACATAATGTTTAAGCCATATTCGGAAATTACCGACTCCGGATGAAACTGCACTCCGTAAATTTTAAACTTTTTATGGAATACAGACATGGGAATTCCGTATTCATTTACAGATCCGACAGATAATTCATCCGGTAAAGAATTTGCATCAACAGCCCAGGAGTGGTAAAGTCCAACTTCTATTGCCGGAAAGCATCCATTATTACTATAAATCTTCCCCAAAACAGGGTCGGAATTATCTATAAGTTTAAGAAGCGACTTATGTCCGTGAAGTGGATTGCTTAGGTTCAGAAGCTTGCCTCCAAAGCAGCATGCTATGGCCTGATGACCAAGGCAAATGCCAAGAATTGAGTGTGTATTTTTACACATATCAATAACTTTCAGCAAATCTCCTGCTTCGCTTGGCAAACCGGGGCCCGGGGATAGAATAATATGGCTGAACTCATTTAGCCTGGAAAAAGGAATCCTGTCATTACAGCAAATTTCCAATTCATGCCCGGTCACGCTTTTAACAAGGTGGACAATATTGTATACGAAAGAATCGTAGTTGTCTATCAGCAGAATTTTCTTCACGAAACAAAAGTATATATTTTGTTACATTTGTCTGTAATTAAAGGAATGAAGACATACATTAATTCACAAATTGTCCGGGAAAAAATGAACTATGCGGGGGCTGTAAACCGGCCCTTCCTGTTTGCTGTGGATTTTGAGATGGAGTCCGGCTTGTTTGTAGATGATCCTCTTAATCAAAATGAAGTTCTGTTCCGGGCAGGAGATGTAAAAAATTTTACCGGGACAGTTATTTCACCAAATGAATCGCTTCTGAAAATAAAGGATTTAATCCGATATGCTGAGTATTCAGAAAAGTTCAATATAGTAATGAGCGGTCTCAGAAGGGGAGACACATATCTTATAAATCTTACAGCAAAAACAGAAATTGAGTCATCACTTACTTTGAAGAAGATTTTGTGTGCAACTGAATCACAGTTTGGAATATGTGCAGGGGAAGACTTTGTCTCGTTCTCTCCTGAAAGGTTTGTACGGATAGAAAATGGAATTATCTCATCCTGTCCAATGAAAGGGACAATAGATGCATCAATTCCAAATGCCCGAGAGATTATACTTAAAGATTATAAAGAAAGTTGCGAGCATAATACAATTGTTGATCTTATCCGGAACGACCTCGGCAAGGTTTCCGGGCGGGTATGGGTAGAAAAGTTCAAATACATAGATAAAATCGAGACCGACAGAGGAGATATCCTGCAGGTAAGTTCCGACATCAGGGGAGAACTTCCTGTCGGTTATGGAAACAACCTTGGGGATATCATTTTTTCCATGCTCCCGGCGGGATCGGTATCCGGTGCGCCAAAATCATCCACTTTAAGATTGATTTCAAAGGCAGAGGGAGAAAAAAGAGGTTTCTATACAGGCGTTTTTGGCTATTTTGACGGCACGGTGCTTGATTCGGCGGTATTGATAAGATTTATTGAAAAGAAATCAGACGGGAGCCTGTTTTATCACAGTGGAGGGGGGATTACGGTGAATAGTATGTGCAGGGACGAATATGAAGAGTTAATTACAAAAATTTATCTTCCTCTTAGAAAATGATGACATTCATTGAAACAATAAAAATTGAAAACGGGATTGCCCATAACCTTGATCTTCATCTGGAGAGAGCAACCAGGACTTGTTTTCACCACTTTGGAGCAAGAACCGTTTTGCCATTCGACGCAATTATAAATGAAATCAGAAGTTCTCATAGTGAAGGCATATATAAACTTAGAATAATCTATGCCGGAAAAATTGAGCATTACACGATAGAAAAATATCAGCCTAAAATTGTAAAGACGCTTAAAATAGTGGATGGAGGCAATATTGATTATTCTTTCAAATACGAAGACCGGCTGCCTTTGAATAAACTTCTTGATTTGAGAGGAGATTGCGATGACATAATTATCATTAAAGAAGGATATGTGACGGATACCTCTTTTTCGAACCTTGTATTCTCGGAAGGAGAACAACTCTTTACGCCATC
>JAAXVX010000301.1 GCA_013335275.1 Bacteroidales bacterium | reverse complement strand
GAAGAGTAACGAAAAGGAATAGCCCGCCTTCCGGTCTTGTCCATTTAACTCCCTCAGGCATGTATTTGTCAAAACATGCGAGCATATGGTTTCTTTGCTTTCTGTATAGTTCAATTGTGGTTTTAAGATTTTTGTCAAAAAGACCTTTTTCCAAATATCTTGCGGCAACTGCCTGGTCAAATACCGGAGCGCAAAGGTCGGTTGATTGTTTTGCAACTATCAGTTTTTCAATAATATTTGTTGGCGCAATGATCCATCCGAGACGGAAGCCGGGAAGGAATGTTTTAGAGAATGTTCCAAGAAGAATTACCCTTTCGTTGTCCATTGAATACATCAGTGGCTGGGTTTCTCCCTCGAATCTCAATTCTCTGTATGGGCTGTCTTCAATAATTATAAGATCATATTTCTTTGCTACTGCAATAACCTCTCTCCGTTGCTGAAGATTCATTGTAATTCCGGACGGGTTTTGAAAATCCGGGATTGTATATACAAATTTCGGTTTTTTACCACTTGCAATAAGAGCACGGACAACAACTTCCAGTTCTTCATCCTTTGTTACACCTATCGGGTTAGCCTGATACGACCAGAATGCCTGAAGAGCGCCAAGATAAGATGGCAGTCCGCAAACAATAGTATCACCGGGATTAATAAATATTTTTGTAGTGAGATCAATCGCCTGTTGAGATGAAGTAGTTATCATCACATTTTCCTTCGTAATATTTAGCCCTTGTGCGATATATCTTTCGGCAATCAGCTGGCGAAGTTTGGCATTACCCTCAGTTGGTCCGTATTGAAGAGCAGCCGTACTGTCTAATTCAAGTACTTCCTGCATTATAACTTTAAGATCTTCAACCGGGAAGGAAGCCGGGTTAGGAAAACCGCCGGCGAATGAAATAACTTCAGGTCTGTTTGCAACGCTAAGAAGATCACGGATAGCAGACCTTCTCATACTTTTTGCGTTGGCAGATAAAATGTTTTGAATATTAATTGCCATGTCTCTGTTTATTTTCTACAAAATTAAGGAATTGTTATAAAAAATCAAAGTTTAATTTAATATTTCAATCATTTTGCTAAAATTACTTATCATCCGTATAGAAGAATGCCCATAATTCTAATATGGAAAATTTTCCTATTTTTGTAAAAAAAGTATGTCAGTAATCAGGATAACAAAAGAGTTCCGATTCGAAGGTGCTCACGCACTTATCGACTATGACGGAAAATGCAGGCATATTCACGGCCACTCATACAGACTGTTCGTCACGCTAAAAGGCACGCCGCGGGATGAGCTGCACCATCCAAAAAACGGCATGGTGGTCGATTTTACCGACCTCAAGGGTGTTGTGAACAGGCTCATTGTGGACCCCTTCGACCATGCACTGCTTCTGAGAAGCGATGCTAAACTTGTAGAAGAGATAAGCATTGCATACGAGAATGTAATAGTTCTTGACTTCCAGCCTACATGCGAGAATTTGACCATATATTTTGCCGGACTTTTAAAAGATAACCTTCCGGGCGGAGTATCGCTGCACAGCATAAAATTATTTGAAACGCCCACCTCTTTTGTTGAGTGGGTTGCATCTGAGAACGACTAATCATGAAAAAACTCTACCTCATAGACGGGCATGCGCTCATCTTCCGTTCATATTATGCCTTCCTTCGAAGACCGATGATAAACTCCAAAGGGGTAGACACATCTATTCTGTTCGGGTTCCTAAAAACGCTCACAGATCTTATCATAAAGGAGAAACCAACGCACCTTGCAGTTGCTTTTGACCCACCTGTAAAGACATTCAGGCACGAAATATTTCCCGAATACAAGGCAAACAGAAGTGAAACCCCCGAACTTATTAAAAGTGCACTCGAGCCCCTCACAGAACTCGTGAAATCCATGTCTATCCCCGTAATTATGAAAAACGGATTTGAGGCCGACGATGTTATTGGTACAATTGCCAAGAGAGCAGAAAAAGAGGGCTTTACCGTTTTCATGCTTACCCCCGACAAAGACTACGGCCAGCTCGTTTCCGAAAATATTTTTCAGTGCAAGCCGTCCAGAACCGGAGGCGAAACTGAAATTCTCGGGAAAGCCGAAATTTGTTCGGAATATGGAATCGAGAACCCTCAACAGGTGATTGATATACTCACATTATGGGGAGATGCTTCCGACAATGTTCCGGGGGTGAGAGGGATTGGCGAAGTGGGTTCAAAAAAACTTATTCAGAAATTTCACTCGGTAGAAAACATTTATGAAAATTTAGATCAGCTTCCGGAAAAACAGCAGGCAGCATTGAAAGAGGCTCTGCCGCATCTTCCTCTGAGCAAGCATCTTGTTACAATCGATACAAATGTGGATATAAACTGGACAGAAGAGGATGTCCGGCTTCACACCCCGCATTTTATGGAGGTAAAGAAACTCTTCTCTCATTATGAGTTTACATCTCTTTTAAGGCAGATTCCTCTGCTCGAACAGATTTTCATTACTGATGAGATGATGTCGGATATATCTGTCCGTGAACCGGAAGTAGTTAAGGCTAAACAAGTGGAATACAGGATATCCTCGTTGCAGGAGGTTCTTAAAGTTGCTTTGGAAAGC
>JAAXVX010000300.1 GCA_013335275.1 Bacteroidales bacterium | reverse complement strand
CTTAAAAACAGGGTTTCTCAATATTTTTTATCTGAAGAGGGTCTCTCTGCCAAGACTCGCGTGATGGTCTCAAAAATCGATCATTTTGAGCACACAATTGTTGAAAACGAATCCGAAGCGCTGCTTCTGGAAAACAATCTCATAAAAGAGCATCAGCCCCGCTATAATATTCTGCTGAAGGATGGTAAGACCTATCCGTGGATATGTATTAAAAACGAACACTTTCCACGGATAATGCTCACAAGGAGGTTTATCCGGGACGGCTCTTTTTATTATGGGCCATACAGCAATGTATCATATGCATATTCGCTCATTGAGCTAATTGGAACTCTCTTTGCCATACGTAACTGCAAACTTGTTCTCTCTCCGGAAAATATTAAGACTAAAAATTACCGGCCATGCCTGAGCTATCATCTCGGGAAATGCAAGGCTCCCTGCATTGGAGCACAATCACCGGATAACTATAGTTTACAGATTGATAAAATAAAACTCATTCTTAAAGGAGATACCGCGAGTCTGGTAAAGGAGATGAAAAAGGAGATGAGTCTGGCGGCAAAAGAACTTCGGTTTGAGGATGCCCACTCGCTTAAGGAAAAAATAGAAATCCTTGGCAGACATTACAGCAAATCAATGGTAGTGAGCCAGAACATAACAAATGTAGATGTCTTCTCAATCGTTTTTGAAAACAATCTGGCATTCGGAAATTATATGAGGGTTGTTAACGGGTCGGTGGTACAGTCGCTTAATGTTGAGTTTAAGCTACCTATAGAAGAAGAGCAGTCTGCCGTTCTCACCCGTTTTATTGTAGAAATGAGAAATAAATTCGGCCCTCTTTCAAAGGAGCTGATCACATCATTTGCTCCGGACGAGGTCTTTGAAAACAGCCGGGTAAACATACCCCAGAGAGGAGAAAAGCTTAACCTTCTTGAATTAAGTCTTAAAAACGCCAGACTTTTCAAACTTGAAAAAATTAAACAGGAAGAGATACTCCGTCCGGAAGAACATAAAGAGAGAATCCTCAACTCTATCCGGAAAGACCTTGACCTTAAAGAGCTTCCTATACACATTGAATGTTTTGACAACTCAAATATCCAGGGGAGCTTTGCAGTATCTGCCTGTGTGGTTTTCCGGGACGGGGTCCCGAGCAAACAGGATTACAGGCACTTTAATGTAAAAAAGGTAGTTGGTGCAAATGACTTTGCAACAATGAAAGAGGTTGTAAACAGGCGCTATTCAAGACTAATGGCAGAGGGCAGCACTCTTCCTCAACTGGTTGTGATAGATGGCGGCCGGGGTCAGGTTAACGCGGCATACGAGGCCCTTTCCGAATTGGGACTGGAAAAGGACATTCAATTGCTTGGTATCGCAAAGAGGCTCGAAGAGCTTATAATTCCCGGGGATCCTCATCCACTTTTTCTCGACAAGAATTCTGCCACTCTGAGAGTTATTATGAATTTAAGGGACGAAGCACACAGGTTTGGAATTACTCACCACAGGAACAAGAGAAGCAAGGGGCAAATAGAATCGGAACTGCGCAGCATTTCCGGACTGGGAGAGAAGAGCGAACAAAAGCTCCTCTCAAAATTTCATAGTGTTAAAGGGGTAAAGTCGGCCTCGTTCGATGACCTGAAAGAGGTTGTGGGACAAAAAACCGCCAATATTATCAGGAGTTACTTCACATCCGGTAAATGATCCTTTTTTGAAAGCCTAAGCCAGCTGATCCATCCGCTTATCGAATTAACCAGATAGAACATCCACATTATTACCATAAGCATCGAATGTGCCTCGCCATTTGCGAATGCTACAACCCATATTACAACGCTGATAAAATTTACCGCCACCCACAGTGTCCATTGCTCCATAAATGCCCTTACCATAAGAAACATTGCAATAACAGACAGTACTGTAGTTGCAGAGTCCTTCAGCGGCTGAGGGTCTTTAAAAAGAAAAAGAATATAAGCCACTGCTACTACAAAAACAGCACTCACCCCGGCCAGCAACAATCTTTGACTGAGATTGAGCCGTTTGGCCACGACCGTAACGGACTCTTCCGAGTCTCTCTTTTTTATCCAGGTGTACCATCCGATAATTTGCATAGGTAAATAATACAGCGCATTCAAAGCTGCACTTCCAAGCAGGTCCGCCTTATATGATATCCAGGCAAACAGAGCGACATTTATCACCCCGAAAATAAAATTAAGAATGTTTCCCCTGGCTGCAAGGACAACACAAACAACACCTGTGACACCGGCGACAGATCCTATAATATCAAACTCACCGGCCAAAACAGAGTAGACAATATTTGTAGTAACTATCCCCAGAATCAGAAACCAGTCAAAAGGCTTAAGGGTGTTTATTTTTTTGAAGTGAATCATAACAATGGTGTCTGGAATAAAAACTGGAAGAAATTCTTGTTTTCCCCCGTTCTGATATACCTCACTCCCGCCGTAAGAGGCAGTGAGATGTTAAAAATATTGAAATCGACCAGAATATCGCTTCCTCCCGAAATCATGTGTCTGTTTCTGTCCATTCCATGACTGTATGCCCAGTCAAAAAAAGGAATAATCTGTACCCGTTTAAGGTAAAGGAGC
>JAAXVX010000299.1 GCA_013335275.1 Bacteroidales bacterium | reverse complement strand
AAGAAGTGTAGGTGCTTTGGCGTTTATGCCGTATCCTCCTCTGATTGTAAGTTTGGATGGAATGATGTCAAATGAAATATTTATTCTGGGCGAGACAATGCTTTTGCTCTCAATATTGTCATATCTTGCACCTGCCTGAAAGGTGAGTTCTCTCTGCCCGATTTGCCAGTTGAAGTTCTCTTCCAGGTATACTCCTAACTGAGAAACAAAAGGAATGTCTGAATACTTCCTTGGTCTTGGAGAAGAGTTAGCATCTCCCGACCTGAAAGGTGGGTTGGCAAGGTCATATACTTTTCCGTCGCCAACATTACCATCGATTTTATAATCGGCACCAACAACAATCCTGTTGCTTATGTTCCCGATTCTCTTGGAAAATGTAGCATTTACTTTGGCAAATAAATTTACTTCTTTACCATAAATGTCATATTTGCTAAAGTACTCATTAGGCAAATAAGTTGCATAATAACTGCCTTCGGAATCCGGGATATTAGTAAGTTCTGTTCCGTTTATGTCATATACCTTTTGTCCCGGTCTGTTACTGAGAGAAGCTCCGTCTGTTCTGGACATTGAGTAGGCAGAAAATGCGTTACCAAGAAGCTCTTCTTTGTAAGAGTGTTTATCCGTATAGTTTCCGGAAAGAGTATATTTGATATTGTTAAGCCATCCCTTATTCACATTGATTGTTCCGTTTGTATTAAGCCTAATGCCCATATCTTGTGATCCTGAAGCCAGCTGGTTTCTCATGTCATCTGGATTTTTTTCACGTGTATCTTTTCCAAGTGAAAAGTCGAGTGAAGTATTTGACGACAAATTCTTAAATACATTTGAATATAAAACTTTGGCGGTAGCTCTCTGATAATATTTGTAAGACTCTGTAGGCTGGCTGACACTGTATGCATAATCTCCACTTACGTTTAGGTTACCGGCTTTCTCTCCCAGACTGAATCCCTTACCGGCAGACATCTGATAGATTCTTGGGTCTGTTTTGAACCGGATGTTGAGAGGTTCCTTACCTGCCTTAGACCTTATTATTACAGCTCCTGATGTAAGGTCGCCGTACTCCACAGATGGTATACCACGAATTACTTCTACAGATTCTATGTTGTCTGTAGACAACATTCTGAGGTCAAGGCCAGAGTTAGGTGAGGATCCTCCTGAAACAGATGCGCCACCGCCTGAGATTGAAGGGCTCAGAGTCTGAAGGTTGGCATTGTTGGAAAGAGGAGAGCCGTCTATATATATTGCTGTACCTAGCGAGTTCATCTCTGTACCGGCTGTGCCCTCTTTTCCGACAGAACCGGAAATATTACGGATATTGAAAGATTTTGCAACACTCAGGTCGGGATTGGCAATCTGCCCCCCGGGCATAAGCTGAAGCAGGTCAGAAACCGAAGTAACCTGAAGGTGGTCCATTGCCTGCCTTGAGATATTTGATGCAGTTGCTTGTCCTGCTTTGCTCTCCTGAGCAACAACTGATACTTCGTTTAGCCGGAATGAACTGTAATTCATATAAAAATGTTCCTGAGAAGCTTTTCCTGCTACCAGAATAAGAGTGGTGTCTACGGCCTCCATCCCGAGGAATTGAATTCTTACATTCACCTTTCCGGGAGACAGTCTTTCAAATGAAAATTCACCATTTGAATTTGTAGTAGTAAGAGCGCCTTGAGGTAAAATCTGCACTGTGGCAAATTCTACCGCTTGTGAATGAGATCCTTTCTCAGTCACGACTCCCCTTAATGCTGCGTAATTGTTAATTGCAGATTGTGCACTTAACTGCAAACTCAGGCAAATAAGGAGAAACAACGCAAAAGCTGATTGAATTTTGGGTTTCTTCATAGTTGT
Source organism: Bacteroidales bacterium (assembly GCA_013335275.1). Lineage (GTDB taxonomy): Bacteria > Bacteroidota > Bacteroidia > Bacteroidales > UBA932 > Bact-08. Next base: position 759 of record JAAXVX010000299.1, on the reverse strand, counting down.
AATTATAAATTAGGGTTATTTTAATTTAGGTAATTCCAGTCTGTTGATAGTCTTGACGAGTTCTTTTTTAAGAACATCATCGGTTTGCACATTAACCTGGTCCTTGCAAAAACGAATGATTTCATTCTTTTTGTATGAGTAGCGATACCATCCGAATGCTTCGGCCAGTTGGCTCTTTAGTTCTACATTATCCGATTCGGTGAAAAACTTAAACAATATGTCCATATGAGTAGCCTCGCAACTATTTCTCAGAGCCGAGATTGTGAACCTTTTTGCCTTTACCGGGGTCTTAGGGTCAAGCAAGGCAGCATATTCCTTCTCTCCATTGTCCAGATTATATTTTAATGAGCTGATTTGATTTTTGCACCTTTCGTACCATTTGCCGTCCTTGCCATTGAGCGCTTTTTCATATGCTGCAATTGCTAAATCTCTGCTGTAGATTTCCGTTGCACCTTTCAGCTGGAACTCAACACGCTTGCTTACTCCCGGCTGGAACCTCAGCGTAAAGACGTCGTCAATGAGTTCGGGAGATCCGTTTTTGGCAGCGTACAATGAACTGAGTCTTCTAATCAATTCGTAGTTATCATAAAGTCCAAGCTTAATAGAACTGATAAAATTCTTGTCGGAATAGTTCTTTAACAGATTAAAAGCCTGAAGCCTTACTGTTGGCCTAATCTCCTCTTTCTGGATTGTTAGCAGTTCGTCTGTGGTTATAGCATTATTTGAAGAGAGCATTTTCATTGCCAGAGATTTTATCTC
>JAAXVX010000298.1 GCA_013335275.1 Bacteroidales bacterium | reverse complement strand
ATTGTTGCAGAGCTCATAATCCGCTCGGCAATAAATCGCAGGGAGAGCCGCGGGGGGCATTTCAGAGAAGACTATCCAACAGAGGACAAATCATTTATACATCATATAGTTCAGCAAAAGGGAGAGGAAATTTTCACCATTTCTGTGAACGAAAATACTGGAGAATAATTATGAAAAGAGATTATCTGATTGACAAAATCATAGCCCTGGCTATAGAAGAGGACATAGACACGGGAGATATTACAACAAATGCCCTTGTGCCCGAAACTTCGATGGCAGTTGCAGAGATGACGGCAAAAGCCGATGGCGTAATATCCGGAATTGAAATTGCCCGAAAGGTGTTTGAGCAGATTGATAAAAATATTTTGTGGACTCCTTTTGTAAAAGAGGGAGACCATGTTAAAAAGGGTGACAGGATTGTCCGTATTGAAGGCAGTTTTCGCGCACTGCTCACTGCAGAACGCACAGCTCTTAACATTCTTCAGAGAATGTCGGGAATAGCAACTGCTGCTTCGCTATATGTAAAAGAACTTGAAGGTACCGGAACAAATTTGCTTGATACCCGCAAAACAGCTCCCGGAATGAGGATTTTGGATAAAATGGCAGTAAAGGCCGGAGGCGGAACAAACCACAGAATGGGCCTGTATGACATGGCACTCATTAAGGACAACCATATAAAAGTGGCGGGAGGAATTCCAAATGCAGTATTTCAGGTAAGAAAATCAATAAAACCGGGGATAAACATTGAGGTAGAGGTGACGAATCTTAATGAAACGCAGCAGGCTATTGATTCCGGCGCAGATATAATTATGCTGGACAATATGAATACTGCTCAAATGGCTCAGGCAGTTAAACTGATAAATGGAAGGGCCAAGACAGAAGCGTCCGGAAATATGACTCTCTCAAGGGTAAAAGAGGTCGCCTCTGCCGGGGTCGATTTCATAAGCGTGGGAGCTCTTACCCACTCTGTTACTGCATTGGATATAAGTATGAATATTGTACCGGCAAAATAGATATGGGCGAAATTTCAGAGACTCTGAAAGGTGAAATCAATCGCCTGAAAAAAGAGAAAAATGCCGTTATTCTGGCACATTATTACAACAGGCCGGAGATACAGGATATATGCGATTATCTTGGCGATTCACTTGGCCTTTCTCAGGAAGCAGGGCGCACAGATGCGAAAATCATACTCTTTTGCGGAGTGAATTTTATGGCCGAAACAGCATCTATAATCTCTCCGGACAAAAAGGTGATTGTTCCCGACAACAGGGCAGGCTGCTCACTGGCCGAAAGTATAAACGGTGACGATATTTGCAAATGGAGGGAGCAGAATCCGGAAGGAGTTGTGGTTTCCTATGTGAATACCACTGCCGAAACAAAGGCTTTTAGCGACATCTGCTGCACATCTGCAAATGCACTTAAAGTTGTGGAAAGCATTCCGGAAGGTAAAAAAATTCTTTTCGTTCCGGATAAAAATCTGGGCGCATATATAAAACTTAAAACAGGCCGGGATATCGATCTTTGGGAAGGCGACTGTTGTGTTCACGAACGCTTCGATACAAAAACGGTTATGGAGATGGTTCAAAACTATCCCATGGCAGACATCCTTATCCATCCCGAGAGCAACTGCTCCGGAGATCCGGCAATTCACAAACTTCCGCAGGCATACTTCTACTCAACATCGGGCATGCTCAGTCATGTGAGGAACTCTTCCAAAAATCAGTTCGTTATAATTACCGAAATGGAGATAATCCATCAGTTAAAAAAAGAGAATCCAAACCGGGAATTCATCCCGGCAGGTTCCCGTGCTCTATGCGGCCAGATGAAGAAAAACACACTTGAAAAAGTTCTGCTGGCATTACAAAACGAAGGACCGGAAATCCGGGTTCCCGATGAACTGAGAGAGCGTGCTTGGCTGCCAATAAGGAGGATGCTTGAGATTCGATAATCACTAAGATGATATATTATGAAAAAGGTTTTTATTCTAACCATTACGCTATTAATCTTATGTCCGGTATTATTTTCCCAGAATATTTATAACCCATCCAAGGGAAATAAGCTAAACAGGGAAGAATTTCAGAATGACAAGTTTGGAATTTTCATTCATTGGGGTATATACAGTATGATGGCAAACGGCGAGTGGGTGATGAATAATTTAAACCTCAATCATGATGAATACAGCAAACTTGCTTCCGGGTTTTATCCTTCAAAATTTAACGCAGACGAATGGGTGAAATCCATAAAAGAATCCGGAGCCAGATATATCTGCTTCACAACCCGTCATCACGACGGTTTTTCCATGTTTGACACCCGTTTCTCGGATTATAACATTGTAGATGCCACTCCATTTAAAAGAGATGTATTAAAAGAGCTTTCGGAGGCATGTAAAAAATATGGTATTAAGCTTCATCTGTACTACTCCCATCTGGATTGGGGAAGAGATGACTATTTCCCGTTGGGACGAACCGGCACAGGAACCGGAAGGAGTGGTCACGGAGAGTGGAAAACCTATTCCGAATTTATGAATAACCAAATAACAGAGCTTCTTACAAATTATGGTGATATAAGAGCTCTATGGTTCGACGGATGGTGGGATCAGGATATACATCCG
>JAAXVX010000297.1:321-2612 GCA_013335275.1 Bacteroidales bacterium | reverse complement strand
TCTGTAATGTCGATTGTGTCTATTGGGGGCTGTTCAATGGTGTAGCCAAACATTTCGGTATATTGCTGAGCTCTGGCCAGATGCGGCTTGTCCAGCGGATGAATGTATGTGTCCAGCTTCCATGTGTTTGACACAAATGCATTTCCCATAATATGGTCAAAATGGCCGTGTGTGTTTATGAGTTTAACCGGTTTGAGCTCGTTTGTTTCAATGAATTTTTTAAGCCTCTCTTTTTCGCTGTCGGAATAACAGCCCGGGTCAATAATTACGCACTCCTTTGTTTCGTCCCACAGTACATAGCTGCATTCGCGCAGGTCGTTAAAATAAAATGTCTTTATCTGTATCATTCTATAAATTTAATTCAGTTAATTTTCAGTTCCTCCCAGCATAGGAACAAATTTAAACTCTCCATGTTCAGTGGTGCGGAACTCTTCCTGCCCCACTCTCTCCACAACAAGCATTGTCTGAGTCTCGATTCCAACCGGAATAACAAGCTTTCCTCCTATTGCAAGCTGCTCAAGCAACGCTTCCGGCACATCCGGGGCTCCGCAGGTAATGAGAATCCCCTTGAACGGGGCAAACTTTGGCAACCCTGCAAAACCATCTCCGTGGTACAAAACAGGAGTATGATAATCTAAGTTAGAGAGATTTTGCTGAGCCAGCAAATAGAGCGATTTCTGGCGCTCAATGCTGTATACCCTGTATCCCATTTGTGCAAGAACTGCCGTTTGGTATGCACATCCTGTACCAATCTCAAGTACTTTTTCCCATTTTTTAAGTCCCAAAAGCTGAGTCTGAATAGCAACCGTAAAGGGTTGTGATATTGTCTGGCCCGCTCCTATGGGCAGAGGTTTGTCGAGATATGCAAGATGGTCCAGCCCGTATTCAAGAAACATGTGCCTTGGAACCTTGTTCATTGCGTCAAGAATCGCCGGGTCAAAATTATATTTATTTGCTAACTGGTCAATGAGCTGTTTACGCCTTCCTTTGTGTTGTAAAGAATCTAACATACCGCAAAATTACGAAAAGATTTTCTTAAATTTGCAGAAGAGAAAGCATACCACCTACACTTAAAATTACCATTATGCATATTGCCATTGCAGGAAACATAGGGAGCGGGAAAACCACCCTCACAAGATTATTATCAAAACATTACGGATGGGAACCAAAATACGAAGAGGCAGACACCAATCCGTACCTTTCGGATTTCTATAATGATATGCTGCGGTGGTCCTTTAACCTGCAGATATACTTTCTCAAAGAGCGCTTTAAAGGCCTTGTGGAAATTGAGCGCACCGGAATTGACGTAATTCAGGACCGTACAATTTATGAAGACGCCCGCATCTTTGCCACCAATCTTCACAGTATGGGGCTAATGAGCAGCCGCGATTTCGAAAACTACACCACCCTTTTCAACCTGATGCTCTCTCTTGTAAAACCTCCCGAACTCCTCATATATCTTCGCTCCTCAATTCCAAACCTGGTTTCACAGATTCACAAAAGAGGCCGCGAATATGAAAGCGGAATCCGTATCGACTATCTGTCCGGGCTGAATGACCGTTACGAAAAATGGATTTCGGAATACAAAGACGGGAAAATACTCATTGTTGATGTAGACGAAAATAAATTTGAAGACCGCATCGACGACCTGAGCCAGGTGATTGACCGGGTGGATGCCCAGCTGCACGGGTTGTTTTAGCGACTTCACAAACTGTAAATAATAACAGGCTGCCGGAAAACCGTGCAGCCTGTTATTGTTTTTCCACTATATATTTTCTGAACTACTTAAGAAGTCCTGAGTAGTCCCGGATTTCCTGTTTGGCCAGTTTCCAGCGCGGAATATCAATTTTTGGGCCTATAACCTCAACAACTTTGGCGGCAACAATTGACCCTACATCGCCGCACTCTTTGAGAGAGAGCCCGTTGGCATGGGCAAATAAAAATCCGGCAGCGTAGATATCACCGGCACCGGTTGCGTCAATAGTATCGGCGGGCCATGCTTCAATATAATGATACTCGTCGCCGCTCTTTACCATTGAGCCGTCTTTTCCGATTTTAACAACAGCTATTTTACATATTTTTGAAATTTCGTCAAGCGCTTCGCGCGGAGGTTTTTTTGCAAAAACTTCTGCTTCGGTTTCGTTGGCAAAAACTATGTCTACGTATTTTTCAATGATATCATGCAAAAAGGCATCGTTGCTCTCAACCACATTATAGCTTGCCATATCTATGGATATAATCATCCCCGCCTCTCTTGCAAGCTCAACGGCCCTGCGCACCAAGTCCTGATT
>JAAXVX010000297.1:0-311 GCA_013335275.1 Bacteroidales bacterium | reverse complement strand
GGCACCAGTTCAATAGCAGCTCCAAGATAAACGGCAAATGTTCTCTCTGCATTGGGTGCAGTAATGAACACCATTGCCCTTCCGGATGCGGCCTTTCCTTTCAGGAGTGTGGATTTGATTCCGTTACGCGCCTGGTCGGAAAGAAACAGAGAACCAAGTTCATCGTCTCCAACCTTTCCAATAAAGGCCGAAGGCATTCCCAAAACAGCAGTTCCGGTAATTGTATTGGCAGCCGATCCTCCGGCTACAAGCTGAACACCCATTGGCTTGAGAGTCTGCCAGATTTTATCTCCGGTTTCCCTGTCCACATG
>JAAXVX010000296.1 GCA_013335275.1 Bacteroidales bacterium | reverse complement strand
GGGGGCGGAGCCCGGCGAGGTCGTGGCGCGCTTCGAGGCGGCCTTTGCGCGCTGGCTCGGCGCCGAGCACGCGTGCTTCGTGTCCTCCGGGAGCATCGGCCTGCATCTGCTCTATGCCTGCCATTGCATCCCACATCATGTCGATTCTGCACTGATACGCAGGCGAGCCTGGCGCAGAGCCTGACTGTGCAGCAGAAAGGGTTTTGCCTTTCTCCAGGATGTTGTATGCCTTAGCGTAGAGGTCTGCAAGAATGCGGTACGCATAGGCTCTGGCTGTAACTTAACTTCAGCCTGATCCGACCAGATTTTAGTGGAAAGTCCTTGAAAAAGTTAGGAATGAGTGCTAAAAATCTAAAAACTGTGGGGGCAACAAAATATAATACACAATATGCAATTAGTGAAAATTAAAGAAATATTTAGTATAATTGCCATCATGGAGGTGATGGCAATGGCATTCATAAAGGTTAGTAAAGTTAAAGCGTCAACAGGTCGAGTTCATGAATACTTAAAAATTGTAGAGAGCGTTAGAGAAAATGGTAAAGTCAAGCAAAAGACAGTCGCTAATCTGGGGAACATTGCAGTATTGCGAAAAGACATTAAACAAATTGTAAACGGACTTTTAAGAGCCTGTGACCAAGAGCCTTTGACATTTGCGGAAGATGGAACACTAATTAAAACCCAGGAATATGGCGTAAGATATGTAACAGAATCTGTGTGGAAAGATTTAGAGTTACCTGTAGTAATAAACAAATATCTCAGAATGTGTAGTGCTGGATTAGATTATGAAAAATGGATATTGATGATGGTAGTAAATAAGCTTTCAGACCCTCATAGCAAGCTTGGCATATTCCGCTGGCTTCGTGGAGTATATTGGCCAGAGCATGGATTTAATTCCACAGTATTTTCGGATGAAATATCAGAAACAGAGTATTTATCATTAACGAAAAGAGAGGTAAACAAATTTTATACAGCAATGGATCATCTTATATCGATAAAAGACGAAATCGAGATACACTTATATAAGAGACTAAGAGATCTGTTTTCTTTAGAAGTAGATTTGGTATTTTATGATTTGACCTCAAGCTATTTTGAAGGCAATGGACCGGATGATTTTGCCAAATTAGGTTATTCCCGTGATAAAAAGCCAGGTAATAATCAAGTAGTAATAGGGTTGATAATGTGTAATGGATTTCCTATAGGTCATGAATTATTTGAAGGCAATGAGGTAGATAAATCAACAGTAAAATGTGCATTAGAAAATTTAAAAAGAAAATACAAAATAAACAAATGTATCTTTGTAGGCGACCGTGGTCTTGTGACAGATGAGAATCTTAACGAATTAGAGAAACATGGATTTGAAAGCATTTTTGCATTAAGGAGAAGAAGGAATGAAGAAGTAAATAAGTTGTTAATGTTAAAGAGGATATATTGTATAGAAAAGGCAAACTTATATTGGTATGAGGCAAAAGAGGGAGATATAAGATATATTGTATGTAAAAATCCTAAAATGGCTGAATTGCAAAAACAATCAAGAGAAAATGATATAAAAATATTAGGAGAAAAGCTTGATAATATAAAAGATAAAACAGAAAAATTAAAGAAGGCTGGAGGGTTAAAAAAGATAATTAAAGCAGTGGAAGAAGTGTTAAGACATAATCAAGGCAAGAGATTAATAGATTATGAGATAAAAGAAGAAACAGGTCATTTGAGTTATTGGCTCAAAGAGGAAAGTGTATGTTTAGAAGATGCGCTGGATGGAGTATATGTTTTGCGAACAGGGAATGATAAGATGAAGGCAATAGAGATAATAGAATCATATAAAGATTTAATAGAGGTAGAGAGAGCTTTCAGAACTATGAAAAGCGTGCTTGACTTAAGACCCATGTATCATTGGCTGGAACCAAGAGTAAGAGCACATGTGTTGATATGTTATTTAGCGTTTTTGATAGAGCGTTATGTAGAGCAATCGTTAAAGAAACATAATGCAGGTTTCAGCGCTTTGTCAGCCTTTGAAAGTCTATCACAATTAGGAGCAGCGACGATGGAAGTAAAGGGGCAGCATTACATATATATTGGTAAACCTGGATGGAGAAATGCAGTAACATTAAAGGCACTTGGATTAAAAACACCTAACCGATGCGTAATTAACGAAAAAAGCTTGGTGTAGTGGCAATTTGAAAATAAATTGTCAGCATTACCAGTATGTTATGCAAAATCAGGCTGAAGTTAAGTTTCTAAGCCTGACGGCCTTCGCTGGATTCATCATGATGAAGTAGCTGAGGTTCTGGAAACACTGACGCCAGATGAGCTTTGGGGGATTGGCAAGCGGACTGCCATGAGGCTCAGGCTGATGGGAATAGAAACATGCGGTCAGCTTGGCAGGGCTTCTGTGAGCCTTTTGCGCAGCCATTTTGGCATAGTGGGCGAGCGGCTTAAGGCTATGGGGCTTGGGTTAGATGACTCTCCTGTGACTACAGAACAGGGGGAGACAAAATCTGTCGGCCACAGTATGACTCTGCCAAGAGACATATGCGACATGGACGACATTGCTGCCTACCTGCTAAAGCTGTCTGAGATGGTAGGAAGACGGGCAAGAAAACATGCGCTTTCAGGAAC
>JAAXVX010000295.1 GCA_013335275.1 Bacteroidales bacterium | reverse complement strand
TAACTCAGCCCCACCGGCAGGCAATGTTCCTCAGAAAATATACAATATCGGCAATAATAAGCCTGTCGCACTTATGGATTTCATTGGAGCAATTGAGAAATCTGCAGGCAGGGAGGCAATAAAGATTATGACTGATATGCAGCCCGGTGATGTCTACCAGACTTATGCAGATACTTCTGCTCTTGAACGGGATTTCGGTTATAAACCCCACACTTCAATTCAGGAAGGTATAGACCAACTTTTCAGTTGGTTTGCAGAACATTCGAAAATTTTATAATCTTTAGTTAACGATTAATTTTTTCAAATTAGTTATATTTGACATAAGTAATTATTTATCAAATATGGCTTTGAAAAAATTTATCCCTGCGACAATTTTCATTTTGTCTTCATTTTTGGCATCCGGTCAAATTACTTCCGTTTCTCTTTTGGCGGAATTGCCGGCTGTACCTCTCTCTGTCTGCTCTGCCGACAGTAGCAGCATAAAAGGTTTTAATGATAAAATTATCTTGATTAAGGGAAAAATCAAGGCTCAGATAAAAAAAATAAATTTTGATGCCGAAAACAGGGTTGTAGACATAACCACCTCTACAGTTTTCTCCCCTTCTTCAAAAGCCGGCATATCCAAGGCCGAATTTGTACTTATTTCCAATATGAGTCCGGACAGCAGGGAACAGTGGATGAGGGAGTATGCCTCCAAGAGCATAAAAAGCAAGTCAAAGCCAATAGTACTCAATCAGGATAACAAGAATGCAATTGCAAACCTTAAGGAGGAAAAGGGATTAATTGCAAAGACTTTAGAAAACTGCTTTATCCGGCAAAAGCTCATCCTTAGGGAGATTGCCGAACTGGACTCCCTTGAAACAAAAAAACTCAAAGACACTACTGCTGCGGATTATTCCGGGAAGTCGGGGTATTGCAGTGCCCTTTCTGCGGCACATCTGAGGTACATTAAGCAATGTTTTAACGACATAACAGATCAGATACCTCTTTACATAAGGCTGAATGAAATCGAAAACGAACTCATAAAACGGGAGATTGATTATGAAAGGCTGGTCACAGATACAGATTTGTATGCTGTTAAGGCAGTAGACAAATACGCAGATATCCTAAGTAAAGCATATAAGTACAGGACAGAAAATTAATAGTAAAATGAAAAAAATAATTCTTACAATCACTGCTCTTTTTTTCATCTTTGCCGCACAGTCGCAGCCGAAGCAACAACTCACCCAATTTGTAAATCCCTTTGTAGGGACAGATTTTCACGGGCACACTTTTCCGGGAGCCACCTACCCTTTCGGGATGGTTCAGCTTAGCCCGGACACCCGGTTGACCGGCTGGGACGGATGTTCGGGATATCACTATTCCGATTCGACTGTATATGGTTTCAGCCATACCCATCTCAGCGGAACAGGAGCATCAGATTACGGGGATATTCTCATTATGCCGGTATCCGGCTACTCACACTCCAAAATCTCAAATGAATTATATAAATCGTCATTCAGCCATAAAAGGGAGAAAGCCTCTCCGGGATATTATGAGGTATTTCTGGACAGCTATGGCGTTCTTGCACAACTGACTACGGGAAAAAGAGTTGGAATGCACAAATATACTTTTAAGGAAGGGGATTCTCCTCAGATTATTCTTGATTTGGTTCACCGTGACGCAGTTATAGACTCCAGAATTGAAATTGTAAATAATCGGACAATCCGCGGGTACAGGCAGTCAAAAAGATGGGCTCAGGATCAGATAGTCTACTTCTATATTGAATTTTCCGAACCTGTTGCAAATGCAGGACTGTACAAGGACGATTCCGTTGCCGCAGACAAAATTATTAAGGGACAGAATTGTAAAGCTATCTTTACTTTTGGGAAAGGAGGAAAGAATATTGTAGTTGCCAAAATAGGAATATCATCTGTTTCGGAAGAAAATGCCAGGCTCAATCTTTATTCGGAAGTAAAGGCATGGGAGTTTGACAAGCTAAAAGCATCTGCAGAAAATGCATGGAACGACTACCTGAATAAAATTGAAGTTAAAACAGATAATCTTGAAAACAAAAAGGTCTTCTACACGGCACTTTACCACACCGCAATTTCCCCAAACATCTATTCAGATGTAAACGGAGAATACCGCGGGATGGACAGAAAGGTTCACAAGGCAACCGGGTACGACCAGTATACTGTATTCTCCCTGTGGGACACATACAGGGCTCTTCACCCCCTCTTTACAATAATTGAGCAGAAGAGAACAACCGATTTCATTAAATCATTCCTGGCGATTTACAGGGAAGCCGGCAAACTTCCAATTTGGGAACTTTCCGGAAATGAAACAGATTGCATGATAGGCTACCACTCTGTTTCTGTAATGTCGGATGCCCTGAACAAGGGAATCAGCAATTTTGACACTCAATATGCTCTGGATGCCATGATTGCTAGTTCCAATAAAAAAGAGTACGGAATAGACATCTATACCCAAAACGGATACATACCTGCTGAAAAGGAACACGAGTCGGTGTCAAAGACACTCGAATATGCATACGACGACTGGTGCATTGCCCGGTTTGCTCAAAAACTGGGAAAGACAGATATTTATAATGAATATATCAGAAGAGCACAGTAT
>JAAXVX010000039.1 GCA_013335275.1 Bacteroidales bacterium | reverse complement strand
TGAGAACAGGATTTGGCGCTGTTTGGCCCAAACCGCATAAAGCAGTTGCCTTTATTACTTTTCCGAGATGTTCAAGTGTGTGGATGTCGGTTTCTGTAGCTTTTCCCTCGGTAAATTTTGTAATAATTTTAAGAGTTTGTGCAAGACCTTCCCTGCAAGGGGTGCATTTCCCGCATGACTCTCCATTTGAAAATTCTGTAAAATACCTTGCCACGTCCACCATACAGTTGTCCTGGTCCATAACCACCATTCCTCCCGAACCCATTATCGATCCCAGGGAATTAAGCGATTCGTAGTCCACGGGAGTGCTCAGATATTCAACCGGAATACATCCTCCCGAAGGGCCGCCGGTTTGTACTGCTTTTACCCTTTTTTGAGTTCCTGTTCCCTCTCCGATTTTAAACACTATGGTTTCGAGTGTTGAACCCAGAGGCAATTCAATAAGACCGGTATTTTTTACCTTTCCCACTAGAGAGAATACTTTTGTCCCGGCACTTTTCTCGGTTCCTGTTTCGGTGAACCATGCTCCTCCTTTGGATATTACAACAGGAATATTGCACCATGTTTCAACATTGTTGATGTTGGTAGGCTTTCCATATAAGCCTTTTTCCGCAGGATATGGGGGGCGGGGTGAAGGCCGTCCGGATTTGCCCTCTATACTGTGAATAAGAGCTGTTTCTTCTCCGCACACAAATGCTCCGGCACCTTCAACAATGTCAATGTCAAAGTTGAATTCGGTATCCATAATTTTATTACCCAAAAGCCCGTATGCCTTGGCTTGTTTTATTGCCTCTTTCAGGCGGCGAACGGCAAGAGGATATTCGGCCCTTATATATACAACACCCTTTGATGCTCCCATTGCGTATGCCCCAATTGTCATACCTTCGATGAGCATAAAAGGATCGCTCTCAATCTCATTTCTGTTCATAAAAGCACCCGGGTCTCCTTCGTCGGCATTGCAGATAATATACTTCTGATCGGCTTTAACCTTGGCCATCAATTCCCATTTTTGACCTGTTGGGAAACCGGCTCCTCCGCGACCTCTTAATTTTGATGTTTTAACCTCTGCGATTACCTCCTCAGGCTTCATTTTCTTTAATACATCAAACAATGGGAAGTATCCTCCAACTCCAATGTATTCTTCGATATCATCCGGAACAAGGATTCCGCAGTTCCTGAGTACAATTTTTTTCTGATGTTTAAAGAACGGAATTTCATTCCAGAGAGGATAATCGGTTAGCCCCTTTCCAAATTCGTATTTACCTGTTAAAAAGTCCCACTCTTCTATCCTGCACAGCACTTTTCTATATGGCATAATCCCTTTAATGATGCCGGTAATAATTGGAATTACATCGTTTTCAGATACCTGATGCATTATTATCAGCGGATGTCCGGGAATATATAAATTAACAAGCGGCTCCTCCGAGCAGAATCCGAAACAACCGACTCTTTTTAAAATTATGTCCAGATCTCTCTCCTTTATTGTTTGTTCAAAACTGTCAAATAGCAGTTCTGCGCCCCGGCCAATACCACAGGTACCCATGCCTATTGCTATATAAGGTTTATCCGGAAGTATCTTTTGTGCAGCCCTCTGTTTTATCTCATTGAGTTTAGCTAAGTCTGATATTTTCATCTTTATTCTCCTCTTGTAAGTTTTCTAATAATTTTTTAATCTGTTCTGATGTTACATTGCTGTATATTACACCATCAACGGCAACAACAGGTGCCAGGGCACACTGTCCGAAACAGGCCACTGTTTTAATTGTGATAAGTTTATCATCCGTTGTAAATGAAGTCTCGCCTGCATCAAATGCATCTTTGCAGCCGGGAAGCGTTGTAAGATCGTCCAGCAGGATTTTAGATCCCTTTGTATGGCAGGCAGTTCCCCTGCATACAATAATAGTGTGTTTACCCTGAGGCTTTAGATTGAAAAAAGAGTAGAAAGTGGCAACACTGTAAATTTGTGAAAGCGGCACTTTTGACTTTGAAGAGATGTAACCCATACTGGCTTCATCCAGATATTTGTAATCATTTGCCTCCTGAACCTCTTCCATTACAGTAAGCAATTCACCGGGTCTCCCCTTGTGTTTAGACATTATCTCATCGATAATTTTCGTATCGACTTGATTCTCAAGATTTACGTTCATAGCTTGTTGTTTAAAGTGGTATATTTATGGATAAGTGGTAACTCAAATTTGATTGGAACCCTTAAAACAGCAAAATATATTCTCCCTCGTTCAAGCTGTATTGAATACTTTGTGGTGTAAATTTAAATAAAAAAAGGGATTATTGTAACATAATCCCTCTAATATGCAATAGCAAACGTCACTTTTGTTAGAAAAAGACTTTTTTTTAGAATCTATTCCTTGGAGTGTACTTTGTATGTAATAGATGGTGCGATTTTTCTCCAAGTGGTGTAATTAAAAAATCCTTGTAAATCTTGATAACTTCGGGGTTTAAATGGGATTTTCTAACAGGCATTCCCTCGTCTTCGGCATAGATCGCTTCTGCACGTTTTGCGCGAATTTCCGGACTAGTCGGAATTGGCTGGCCTCCTCCGCCAAGACATCCTCCCGGGCAAGCCATAAACTCAATAAAATGATAATGTGACTTTCCTGAAACAATTGAATCCATAACTTTTTTAGCATTCACGAGCCCGTGTGCAACAGCACATTTTAATTCAACACCGTCAAGAAATGACCAGGCTTTTAACGGGTTTTCAATTTTAATGCTGGCTTCCCGGACACCTTCAATTCCTCTTACAGGGGTAATGTTGAGGTTGTCAAAAGGAACCTCTCTTCCGGTAACAATTTCGTACGCTGTTCGCAATGCAGCCTCCATAACACCGCCGGTCGCGCCAAAAATTACTCCCGCTCCGGTTGATTCTCCCATAAGCCGGTCGAAATGCATGTCTTTAAGCTTCATAAAATCTATACCAGCCTGTTTTATCATAATTGCAAGCTCGCGGGTCGTTAAAACATAGTCGATATCGCGGAAGTTGCTGTCGTGCATTTCCGGCCTGTTTGCTTCAAATTTTTTCGCCGTACAAGGCATTATTGATACTGATACAATCTTGTCCGGATCGAGATTGCGGGCCTTTGCATAATAAGTTTTTACAAGTGCGCCGAACATTTGCTGTGGAGATTTGCATGTAGAAAGGTGATCCAGATAGTTTGGATACATATGCTCAATATACTTTATCCATCCCGGAGAACAGGAGGTTGCCATCGGGAGTTTTATAGTTGGATTTTTGTCTACTAAAGCACCTTTGAGCCTTGTCAGCAGTTCTGTGCCCTCTTCCATTATAGTGAGGTCCGCAGTAAAGTCTGTATCCATCACTGCATCAAAACCAAGTCTCTTGAGTGCGGCAACCATTTTGCCTGTAACTCTTGTGCCCGGATCAAAGCCAAGCTCTTCACCTAAACCGACACGAACAGCAGGGGCAGTTTGAACTACGACATGCTTGGTTTTATCTGCAATTGCATTCCATACCTCTTCTATGTAGTTTTTCTCGACAAGTGCACCTGTAGGGCAGTGATTGACACATTGGCCGCAATTGGTACAAACCACATCATTCATAGCTTTTTCGAAGAAAGTAGTAACCTTGGCGTGATCGCCCTTGTAGGACATTGTGAGAGCATTTACTCCCTGAAGTTCTGCGCATGTTCTCACGCATCTCTGGCACCTTATGCACTTGCTGTCGTCTTTTATAATAGACGGAGAAAACATATCAATAGTGTAGTTGTGGAATGGCACGAGATTTATGAAATCCTGATTCATGATTTTATATTCCGAAGCAAGAAGCTGAAGTTCGCAGCCGCCGTTTTTGTAACAGCTGGTACATTCGGTATTATGTTCGGAAAGCAAAAGTTCAATAATGTGTTTTCTGGAGTTTCTCACCTTAAATGAGTTTGTGAGAACATCCATTCCGTCTTCGCATGGGGTGGCACATGCAGGAGCAAGTCTTTTCTGTCCAACAATTTCAACTACGCAAACACGGCAGTTTCCTGCAATACACAAGTCTTTATGGTAACATAGTGTAGGAATGATAACGCCTGTTTGTTTGGCAGCATCAAGTATTGAAGTTCCCTTTTCAACTTCAACCGATTCCCCGTTTATAGATATTTTAATTTTCTTTCTCATGGCTTTTTAAATTTGCAGAATTAGTAAATCATCTCTTCTCTGAAATTCTCAACAATAGATGAGAAAGAGTTGCCGACTGATTGTCCCAGCCCGCATTTGGCAGTAAACTGCATAGTCTCGGCCAGTTTTAGCATTTTGTCGAGATACTGGGCATTTTTTTCTCCGCGTTTGACTGCCTTTATTCCCTTAAGAAGTTGCTGGCATCCGACACGACAAGGGGTACACTGCCCGCAGGACTCTTCGGCAAAGAAATTGAGATAGTTGTCCAGCACATTGAACATTGAGCGGGAACTGTTAAAAAGCATCATCGAACCTCCGGTTGGCAGGGATATTCCCACCAGTTTGCCCTGGAAGCCGATATTTGTTTCCGCAAATCTTTTGCGGGGTACCAGAAAACCGGAAGCACCACCAACCTGAACGGCTTTTGTGTCGTCATCGCCAAATTCCTCAACGAAATCGGCAAGACTCATTCCAAGTTCAAGTTCATAGATGCCTGGTTTTGGAGTATCTCCCGAAACGGAAAACAGTTTTGAACCTCTGGAATATTGTACTCCCAAATCATAAAACCGTTTTGAACCGTATTTAAAAATTGTATATGTATGAGCAAGAGTCTCTACATTGTTGATGACTGTAGGTTTGCCCATATATCCGAATGATGAGGGATACGGCGGCTTGTTTCTGGGTTCGCCGCGTTTACCTTCCATTGATTCGAAAAGAGCAGTTTCCTCTCCGCAGATATAGGCACCGCTGCCCATAAAAATCTTAATCTTAAAATCGAACTTGATCTCCTTACAGTAATACTCAAACTCGTTTATTGCTTTGTTGAGCTCGTTCTGCAGGAAGAAGTACTCTCCGCGGAGGTATATGAACCCGGTTCTGGCCCCGATTACATGCCCGCAAATTGCTATTGCAGTGAGCACTTTAAACGGAACTCTGGACAATATTTCCCTGTCCTTGAATGTGCCCGGTTCTCCTTCGTCGGCATTGCATATTACATATTTAACGTCATTAACCTCTTCCGAGGTAACTTTCCATTTTAATCCTGTTGGAAATCCTGCGCCGCCCCTGCCTTTTAGCTCAGAGCTTATGAGTTCGTTAATCAGTTCGTTCGGAGGGCGACTGATGCTCTTCCTGAGAACATCTTCCCAATCGTTTTCATTTTTAAAAATGAAATCGGCTCTTTTTAGTTGATAACTAGTTGACATTTGGCCCTCCTTCAGTTGTTTGGTTCAAATATTCAGTCAGAATTTCACGAACTTTTTCCGGGGTAAGTTCGGTGTATACTTCGTTGTTGATGAGCATTGCCGGTGCTTTATGGCAAAATCCGAGGCAATTTGTTTGTAAAAGAGAGAATTTCCCGTCGGGAGTGGTTTCCCCGACTTTTATTTTCAACATATCTTCGATTGCCAGCAATATCTGTTTCTCTCCCTTCATGGAACAAGTGATGGTTTTGCAAATCCGAATAACGTTTTTGCCCATTTTGGTGTATTCCAGAAATGAATAGAAGGTTGCTGTACCGTAAACTTCTGTCGCAGGCAGGTCAAGTTCACGGGCAATCTCAATCATTGAATATTCAGACAGATATTTCTCCTGTTCAACGACTCCCTGAAGAATCGGCAGCAGATTGTGCCTGTCCCGGCCATGTTGATCGGCAAGATCCTTGATTAGGTCAGTAATTGGTTTCATCCGAATTTAGTTAAGTTTAAGTGATCCAAATTTTTTATTGACATTAGTTTAAGCGCAAAGGCCAAAAAGTCAAGTGTTTATCTTAACTTTTTGGCCTTTCTTAAACTGTTATATCCATTTTATTGAAGTATATTCTAATAAAAACGGGACACAGAAAAAATAACTACACGCAAGTTATATTGGGCAACAAAAATAGGGCTAGCCTGTATGTACAAAATTTACACAGTAAATATACAAAAAATTATAATACTAAAGAAAGTTAGAACTTTCCATAGGGTATTTTGCATCTCGGCTGTCTTAATAGTACAAGCAACAATTTTCAATTTTTAAATTACACTGATATGAAAACAAGAATTAATCAAATTAAAGGAATTCTGTTAGTAGTTCTTTTAATATCGGGAATTACACCCGTAACGTTATGGTCTCAGGCCACCAAAGATTTCTATGCTGTAAAAGGCGTGGTAAAAGACAAAGTATCTCAAAAGACACTTGAATATGCAAGTGTAACAATCTCCGGAACAAATGTGGGAACAATTACCAACTCCCGCGGTGAATTTTCAATTAAGATTAAAAATTCAATGAACGCAAAGAGTGTGGAAATATCACATTTGGGATATGCTACTTTCCATTTGCCTGTTAACGGCGAAAGTGCCAAAGATGTAACAGTTTATCTTACACCAAAGTCAAATCTGCTGGATGAGATAACTGTATATTCTCTTGACCCGCAGGGTCTTGTTGAGAAAGCTGTAAGCAAAATCAAAAACAACTACAGTGGAGAAGATAATTTGCTTTCCGGATTTTATCGTGAGACAATCCGCAAAAGACATAGTTACGTAAATGTATCCGAAGCCATTGTTGAAATTTTCAAAGCTCCTTATTCCGAAGGACTGGATAGGGACAATGTTCAGATTTACAAGGGTCGGAAGCTAATCAGCCCTAAACTACAGGACACTCTTCTTGTAAGACTTCTGGGCGGTCCTAATCTGTCCCTCTATATTGATGTTGTAAAAAATCCGGACCTTATGCTTAGTTGGGAAAATATTCCAAACTACAAGTACGAAATTGTGGAATCTGTAATGATAGACGAAAGACCTCATTATGTTGTATACTTCAAACCACAGGTTACTCTTCCTTACGCACTTTACTATGGTAAGATGTACATAGACAAAGAGAGTCTTGCATTCTCAAGAATTGAGTTCAGTCTTAGCATGGATGACGAAACCAAGGCTACACAGGCTATTCTAAAGAGAAAACCTATGTCAATGCGATTTAAACCGGAAGAGGTATCGTTCCTGGTTACATATAAGCTTAGAAATGGTCTGAGCAACCTTAATTATATCAGAAGCGAAGTGCGTTTCAAATGTGACTGGAGAAGAAGATTGTTCTCAACAAATTACACAGTTGTTTCCGAAACAGTTATTACCGGTGGAAAAACAGGAGATGCCAAGAGAATTCCAAATAAACTTGCATTCAACGCAAATCAGTCTCTGTCGGATAAAGTGACCAATTTCCTTGACGAAAACTTCTGGGAAGACTACAACATTATTGAACCGGAAGCTTCTCTCGAATCTGCTGTTAACAGACTAAAAAAACAATAAAAAGTTAAATGAATTACACATTTATTATCTTTGAATTCAAATTAATATAATAGATGTATGCTCGATGACCTGCTGTTGTTAAAAAAGATAAAAGAGGGGGATATTAAAGCATTCGAATATATATTTCGGAAATATTACTCCTCTCTTATCTTTTTCGCGACAGGAATTACGGGCAGAACGGATGTGGCGGAAGAAATAATACAGGATTTGTTCTATGTTTTGTGGAAGGAACACGAAAATTTGAATATTCTCCGTTCCTTAAAAGGGTACCTCTACGGAGCTGTACGAAACCGGGCTCTTCAGTATTGCGAGAGGCGCAAACTCGATGAAAAATACAGAGGTACAATTAATGCGGCAAGTGTTGAGATAACACCGACAGATGCTCAGGACGATATTGAGTACAAGGAGCTGGAAGAAGTTGTGAAGAAGACGATGGAAAAGATGCCGGAAAGAAGAAGAAAGATATTTAATATGCACCGTTTTGAAAATCTCAAGTATATGGAGATTGCAGAAATTCTCTCTTTATCTGTTAAAACAATTGAGGCAGAAATGGGCAAAGCGCTTAAGACACTAAGAAAAGAAATTGATTATCATACAAGTATATAATGGCTACAATGGAAAAAGATAACAAAAGGGTTGACCGGGCATGGAACCGACTGCATTCACGCCTGGAACAGGATGGGCTGCTTGAGAGCAAAGCGGAGCCCCAACAACCAATATTCCGCCCGGTTGCTTTAAGGTGGGCGGCAAGCCTTATAATTCTGATCACGGCATCAATATTCATTGTCCATGAGATGAAAACAACTCAGCCGGAGATGTTTACATTGCTTAATAGTGAAAAGAATTCAACATTTGTAACCACATTGGAAGACGGATCGGTTGTATACCTGGCCGAAAATACCTCTTTATCTTATCCCGAACATTTTCAGAAGAGCAGTCGTGAAGTATTTCTGGAAGGGGATGCATTTTTTGATATAAGCAAGAATCCGGAATCGCCATTCATTATTGAAACCGATATCATAAAAGTAAAAGTACTGGGAACCTCTTTCAATGTTAAAACTGCCAACAAGGAATACTCGTCACTATCTGTTAATACAGGTGTAGTTGAGGTAACTCTGAAAAATGGGGGGAAAAGCACAAGGATAAAAGCAGGAGAGACAGTACTTATTCATTCCGGCAGTTTACAGGTAATACCAACACAGGACCTAGAGCAATTTGCCCGCTATATGAGCCGGATGCATTTTAAGGATGAACGGCTGGCAGACGTAATCAGCATAATCAACCGCAATTTTAAAGATGTGATTTTTGAGGTCTCTCCGGATATTGAAGGACGACTGCTAACTGCAACCTTCTCGCAAGATTCTCCGGATTCTCTTGTTCAGTTGATTTGCTCAGCACTAAATCTTAAATACTCCCAACAGCAAAACATAATCAAGATATATAAATAATCCGGAAAAAGTGAGATATGATTAAGAGGGCAAGATACCTGCTTTGGTTGCTTCTTATAAGCTGTTCACTTCTGCAGCCTGCATTTCTTCCTGCAAAAGATGGTGAGGCGCAGGACATTATGGTTCAGCTTTCAAAAAGCAAAGGGAGCGTATATCAGCTTTTAAACGTAGTATCTGAGAAGTCCGGTTACATGTTTATCTACGACAGTCAGCTATTTGACAATGATAAAATTGTAAAAATATCTGCCGGCAAATATTCTCTTACCGAAGCCGTTCACATGATTACCGGGGATAACCGGCTTGAAATCCGCATAGTGGGCGATCATATACTTATTTACATTCCGGAACCGGTGGTCGTTGCTCCATCAGAAGAAAAGGCAACAAGCAATGAGCCTTTTTTTACATTGTCAGGATCTCTCAAAGATCGCGCAACCGGAGAACCGGTAATATATGGCTCAATAGGTGTAACCAATATGTCGTACGGGACTGTTGCAAACCAGAACGGGGATTTTAAACTTGTATTGCCTGACTCTCTCCGGCACGCAATAATCAAATTCTCACAGATTGGTTATATCTCGAGAGAGATAGATGCATC
>JAAXVX010000038.1 GCA_013335275.1 Bacteroidales bacterium | reverse complement strand
GCCTCTTTTGCTGCTGATCCCAGATATAAATATACAGAACCTGCATTTGCCATTGATGGAAAGAGATTCTTTTTCGCTTCAAATATGCCAAAAGATGGAACAGAAAGCCCGGGTGATTTTGATATCTGGGCAATTGACATAATAAATGGAGAGTGGGGGAAGCCATATAACATCGGAGAACCTGTAAATACTCCCGGAGGAGAATTTTTCCCATCAATAACCAAAGACGGGACTCTCTATTTCACAAGAAATGATGCAGGAGTGCAGACATCTTATATATATCGTTCCCGCTTTATTAACGGCAAATATACTACTCCCGAGAAATTGCCGGAACAGATTAATTGCGGTGGAGACAGATATAACGCATATGTGGCAAAAGATGAAAGTTTTGTAGTTGTTCCTGCACAGGGCGTAGAAAAAGGGAAGTTTGGAGCATTATATTACATAGTTTTCAGGAATGCAGATGGCAGCTGGCAAAGTCCGGTAAACATGGGTCCGCAAATTAATACTCCTGTTGGCCGTGGATGGTCGTTTTATATATCTCCGGATAATAAATATCTTTTTTTTATGGCCACAAGAAGCAGTGAAGACAAAACGTTGCCGCCTTCATTAAGTATTGATTTTTTTCAAAAATTATTTTTAATGCCACAGAACGGAAACCCAGACATCTACTGGGCTGACTCAAAAATCTTAGAAGGCCTTAAACCTTAACATTTGGCAAAGGGAAAAACTTTTTATTCAAACATGAACAGTTAAGAAAATAATCATAACTTTAATATACATTTTCTTAACCTCTAAACTTACATAGAATGAAGAGAATCCTTTCTGTGCTTCTGATAATATTCATGAGCACTATTGCCGTTTCGGCACAAAAAAATCCTAACGAAAAAATGGCAGATGTGAAGTACCGCAGGAGTTCTTTGCATACAATATTAATTGAATCAGATAAGTTTCCCTACAAGGATGCAGTTATAAATGCATACAATAATGCTCCTTTTCCCGATAAATACAACAATCATAATATTGGTGAAAAGTCTTTTGACCCAAACAGATATGGTACGCCAACTTCTGATACGGCAGGCTATAAGAGCATTATAGACAGCTATCTCAAACAGAATAAAATTGCAAATAAGATTGTTGCAAAGTGGTTCAATCGTCAGGACGATGGTACCTTCAGTATGAACCTTATTGGCGAAAGAGGCTCATATAATGCGAGCGAAATGGATGTTAAAATTGCGAAAAATTCTGCCAGGGGAGTCGCATTGCTGGCCGACGCAGGTGAAGAGTTGATAAGCAATACTTTTGTGGTAGTTTCCAGGCTTTATTTTGTAAGCAATGAGATTGCCGCCGCTGCCATAAGAAAAGGGGCAATACTGGCTGCAAATGAAATTTCAAACTCTCTTTTAAGGACTGTAGCTTTAAAGGCTGCAGATGTGGCGTACGAGAAAGGAAAGGAAGGATATTCCGTATGGACCACATCATATCTTTACAGGCTTGCATGGAACGATTCAATTGCTGCCGTCTTCTACAACGACCTTTGGATGGATAAATCCAATCCGGACCCTGCAAGAAAAGAAAAATTTGACAATTCAGGCCTTTTCCATCTGGACTACATAGGATATGAACACTCGTCCAGCCTTGTCACTTTTTCTTTAAAGGAGAAACGAAGCGAAGAAAAAATTGTTGAAATTTCTACGATAAGGAATATAGATGCCGTTTATGCCAAACTTCAGAAAAAATACGATGTGTTTAAGACCAAAACTCCTTTGTATACCGGGTATCCGATTACTGCAAAAATTGGTTTAAAAGAGGGGCTGGAAGCTGGCGACCGGTACGAAGTGCTTGAACAGGTTATGGAAGACAACGGGAAGACAAAATATGTGAGAAAAGGGACCATTAAGGTAGAAAAAGGACAGATATGGGACAACCGTTTTACAGAAGGAGACGAGAAAGCCGATCCAAAGCAAAAAATTGACAGAACTTTTTTTGACGGAGGGAAAGACTACTATCCAGGGATGTTAATAAGACAAATAAAATAGAACTCAAGATTATGAAAACAGTTGTAAAAACATGCAGCCTGGCCATTCTGATTATGCTCGGTTTTTCAATTACCGCTTCGGCTCAGGCAGGAAGAAAGGCCGATAAGGACACAAAAACCTGGAGATATGAAATTGAGGGTGTTGGCATTGGAATACAAGGAACTTATCTGGTTAAGGTCTGGTCCTATTCTAAAAAACCGGATGTTGCGCTGGATCAGGCAAAAAAGAATGCTGTTCACGGCATTGTATTCAAAGGATTTTCCGGCAGGCCGGGAATGCCCGGACAAAGAGCTTTGGCAAGCA
The DNA here is from genome assembly GCA_013335275.1 of Bacteroidales bacterium. Classification (GTDB taxonomy): domain Bacteria; phylum Bacteroidota; class Bacteroidia; order Bacteroidales; family UBA932; genus Bact-08. Next base: position 7,140 of record JAAXVX010000038.1, on the reverse strand, counting down.
ATCCATTCGTAGAGCAGGAGAGAGCCGATTTTTTTAAGAAGTTTTTTGCAGACAGAGGGCCATATATGAAGTTTGTTTATGAGTCCGGAGATGGTTCTGTCGCTGCCGAAGACCGGATGAAAGTTGCAAAAGAATATAAGATAGGTGTAATTGTTTCAGTTAATGTTGCTGCATTAAGGCAATACCTCGAAGACGAGGGAGTTATTAAAGGACTTGCTTCCGGATTTTAGTGATTAATAGAAAATTTTGATTATGAAAAACGGCATTAAAATTATTTTCATTATTGCACTTAGTATACTAAGCGGCAACACTGGATTTTCCCAGGCAAAGAAACCAACATTGATGGTAGTGCCAAGCGATGTATGGTGTACAAAAAACGGGTATATGGCCGATTTTGACAATCAGGGAACAAAATTTAAGATTCCCGATTACAAAAAGGCATTTCAGGAAAACTCCGACCTGCTTTTAGCCGTGAGTAAAATTAATGAACTCATGGCCGAAAGAGGGTTTCCTCTTAAAAATCTGGAATCTTCGCTTAAATCCCTTCAGGATCAGGCTGCAGAAGATGCTATGCTCACAAGCAAAAGCGGAGCTGATATAAACGAAACCCCTATTGACGTTCTCAAAAAAGTTGCAAGGGCAGACATATGGATTCAGATGACATGGACCGTAAACCAAACCGGTCCCAAAAAATCAATAACCTTTGTTTTACAGGGATTGGATGCGTATACAGACAAGCAGGTTGCCGGTGCATCAGGTACGGGAGCTCCATCTTTTACTGCTGAGTTTCCGGTTCTTCTGGAAGAAGCTGTTATATCTCATATCGACAATTTCAATGCACAGCTTGTTAAACATTTCGACGATCTCTTTGCAAACGGGCGTGAAGTGATACTCCGGATAAAAACTTTCAGCTCTTTCAGCGGAGATCTCGAAAGCGAGTATGGGGGCGAAGAATTGGGTACTATTATTGAAGACTGGCTGGCAGCAAATACTGTTCAGGGGAGATTTGGAACAACAGATGCCACAGAGAGCATGATGCTTTTTGAGCAGGTCAGGATTCCTCTTTATGATGCAAATGGAAGAGCTGTTGATGCCCGCTCATGGGCAAGAGGTTTACAGAAAATGCTTAAGGATAAATACCAGATTGATTCCAAACTAATGATGAAAGGGCTGGGACAGGCACAATTGGTAATTGGCGAAAAATAAAACATTAAACAGAACGGATATGAAAATATATAAAATTCTATTTTCCCTTACTCTCGTCCTGTGCTTTGGATTTATTCAGGCGCAGGAAACCGGGAAGCTGGACAACCGTGGCAGACTGGCTTTGGGCGTGTGGGTTCCGGACCAGATTGAAGGATTGCCGGAGATAGCTAAAAGCAACCTTGAAAATAAATTGTGTCAGATTATTTTAGAGAACGGACTTGGCGATGGGACAGAAAATTCAAGATTTATAATTTCTGCGAATGTGTCAGTTCTTTCAAAGGAGGTTACTGCTACAGCCCCGCCTATGCATGTATTCACACTGGATGTTACACTTTACATTGGCGATGGTATGATTGGGAAAGCATTTTCCACCTACAACACTCACCTCAAGGGAGCCGGCTCAAATGAAACCAAGGCATATATGAATGCACTTGGCAACCTAAAAGTAAACAACCCTGCATATCAGGCATTCATCGATAAAGGCAAGGCAAGGATTATTGAGTATTTCAACACAAATTGCGACCAGATAATCAAAGAGGCGCAAGTTCTTGCCGGCATGAGAAATTATGATCAGGCAATATGGGTTCTCACATCTGTTCCTGATGTTTGCACCGCATGCTGGAATAAGGCAATGGATGCAATTGCCCCTATTTTTAAAGAGAAAATCAACTTTGAATGTAAGACTAAAATTGCACTGGCAACAAACATCTGGAACGCAGAACAAAGCTGGGATGCAGCTCAAAAAGCAGGAGCAATAATGTCAACAATAGACCCGGGTTCTTCGTGTTACAACGAAACTAAAGTTCTTGCGGCCAGAATTGCAAAACGCATTCTTGAAGTTGACAAACGTGAGTGGAATTTTATATGGGCAAAGGAAATTACCCTTCAAAGCGAATGGATTAAGGCAATTCGCGATATTGGAGTCGCCTGGGGTAAAGGTCAGCCGAAATACATTATTTACCGGCGTTTCTGGTAGATATTTTTGTTTTTTTTGGCTTTTTTGGTTTTGGAAAAGGCAGCTCTTTATAGCTTGCCTGTAATAGTTGTGCAAGAAAATCTCTATCCTCCAGTTTCTCTTCAATTAGGAAGAATGGTTTTGAACCGGTATAAGGAGGTGCTTCAACCGCAGGGGCCGAAGTGGATTTTTCTATAAAAGCCCTGCCGGCTTCTGTGGGTTTAATAAACAGTCTATTGTCACAAATAAGAGCCACAACTTTTTCCTCCAGATAAACAACATATTCACCCATCATCTTTCTTGACGAGACAGGTCCGGCACCAGACATCTGTTCAGTTACGAAAAGCGCGAAATCCTGTGTTGTTGCCATAATTCAATGAATTAAAATTTATCTGTAATTTAAATTTATCGCCACGGACCATCCTAAAACGAGAGAACTGATATCAGGCCTTTCATTCCCGAAAAAAGAATTATCGGATTTTGCAAAAAGCCGGACGAGTACCCCATCAATAATATCCCTTTCGGCAAACAGGGTCCCGCCCAGGAAAAGCCCGCCCTGAGAATATAGAGGAAATGAGACATTGCTGCTCTCTTTTATATAGGCATATCCCAGGTCAAATCCTGCGCCAAATCGTAAAATATTACCTGCCTTTGCCGAAATTCTCGGGCCGGCAGAAACAGTATACCAATTGAGAACAGGAGTGGTAACCCCCATAATGGAGCCTGAAACCGAAGATGAATAATATATAGGATTCACAAGCGATGTTGAAGCATTATTTGCCGAAGCATTAATACCTGCTCCCCACATATTATTAAAATACCATGCCCCATCTATAGATGCGGTTGTTCCCCAACCCGACTCCATATCAATTCCTGATATTTTCATCTTGTTGAGAACCTTGTTGTAACCCATGTTTACACCAAAGTAGGAGTAGGGGGAATCTGTATTTCCGAAAATTCTCTCCCTCTCACCGAGAAGTGAACCTCTCTCTTTAAAAATCAAATCAGCCACAAAGTATCCGAACTCTGTGGACAGAATCCCGATACCAGCACCCATTATTACATCTTGAGCATAGTGTGCATTATTCATTACACGCATAACTGCGGTGGTTGTTGCAAGACCATAAGCAGCCACAGAATACCACGGCGAACGTGTGAGCCCGTATTCGTGATGTACCATATTGGCACTCATAAATGCAAGTGCTGTGTGCCCGCTGGGATATCCATTATCGCGGGAGCCATCGGGGCGGGGCTCCTTTATTGTATATTTCATCCCGTTTACAATAGCACCCATTGCTGCCGCAGAAATGGCGTTTGTAACAATAGTTTTCCCCCACGAGCTTCTTCCTTCTACCCCGGCAATTTTAAGCCCATAAAGCATTGCCAGGGGAGAGTACTGGATATATTCATCCACACGGGTAGAAAAGCCTGGTGAGATTCCCTCTCTAATGGGTTGAAATTTTCTTCCCTGCGCACCATATAACGCTGCACCGGTAACGATGAAAGGAGCAGAGAACGCAAGAGATTTTATTACTGTTTCTTTTTTTGTTGAATTTTTAGAAGATGTTATTCTTTGAGCCGAAACAGGAGAGGCTAATAACAAAAGTATGGATATAGTAAGGATGATTTTTCTCATAATAATGGGCTTAAAAGGCGTGCGTATGCCTCTTTTATCTGGTTTCCAACGCTTCTTCTGGCCCATTTAGAACCGGCAAGCGAAGTGCAACGTTCGACATCTGTTAAAAACTGATCTTCAATTTTCTTTGTGATATCGCTGTTGTATATAATACTTGTTATTTCGAAGTTGTGTTCCAGAGAGCGGTTGTCAAAGTTGGCAGACCCGATTATGCAATATTCGCCGTCTATGCTGATAACTTTTGAGTGGTTAAATCCCTTGCTGAAAAGGTAAACCTTTACTCCGGCATCCAATAATTCTGTAGCATATGATATCGAACACCAGTATGTTATCGAAGAGTCACTCTTTTCAGGCAGCATAAGATACACGTCAACTCCCCCAAGCGCAGCAATTTTAAGCGCATTCAAAAGCGATTCGTTTGGCGTAAAGTATGGAGTGATTATATAGATGTGCTTTGTTGCCTTCGTTATTGCAGCAAAATAGCATTGCATTATGCTTGCCCAGTCGCTGTCCGGGCCGGAAGCAATAATCTGGGAGTAATAGTGGTAATCGTTCCCCTCAATTTTTATGCTCGAAGTGCTGATTGGAGGGAAGTACTTCTTTTTCCTCCTGAATTGCTGTTTGATTATAAAATATCTGTCCAGAAGGAAACTGGATTGCAGCGAAGCAACCGATTCCCCAATCATTTTTATGTGAGTATCGCGCCACTCCTCAAACTGTCCGCCATTATAGTATCTGTCTGCAATATTCACTCCTCCCAGGAATCCTATTATGCCGTCTACAACAAGTATTTTCCTGTGATTCCTGTAGTTTATCTTAGATGTCGGCGACATAAAACGCACCGGGGAGAACGTGAGAACCTCCACACCTGCCGCTGTAAGCTGATTTATATAGGTTTTTGGAAGGTTCCAGCACCCTACGTCATCAAAAATCACCCTCACTTCCACACCTTCTTTGGCCTTTTGTATGAGCGCATCTTTGAACCTGTTTCCGGAAATATCGTCGGCAATAATGTAGGATTGAAAATGGATATGCTGCCTTGCCCCCAGGATGCTTTTATACATTGCATCCAGAGCTTCCTTTCCCGAAAAATATATCTCAATGTTTGAATTAAGTCCAAGCAGGCTTTTACTTCCCTTGAGATTAAGATTTATGAGTTTTCTGAATTTTTCAAGTTCTGCCGGCAACGTTTCGGGTTTGGATTTGAACATTTTCATTTGCCTGTAGCTCATGAGCCTGCGGAACCTCTCGTCTCTTATCCCTTTGCGGTTGTAAATTTTTGTTTTTCTAAAATTCTGGCCAAAAAAGAGATACAGGAAAAGACCGATATACGGAAGAAGAAGTATTACAATAATCCAGGAAAGAGATTTAACCGGGTCGAGCTTCCGGTATGCAATAACAGATGAAGCATATACTGCCAGAACATAATATAAGAAAATCAATATGACAGATAGTAACTCCCGATATGCCATAAGTACCTCCGGTCAGATTAGTTTTTAACGCTCTGTTTTTTGGCTGTGTAGAGTACAGCAACTCCGCCTGTGAGCGGCTGAAAATTCACCATTACGAATCCTACGGACTTCATTTCGCCGCACAATTCTTCGTATTGAGGAAATTCCGATACAGATTCAGGAAGATATGTGTATGCACTCATGTCTTTTGAAATGATTTTGCCTACTACAGGAAGGATATTGTGGAAGTAAAACGTATAAAGAGCCCTCCATAACTTGTTTTTTGGAGATGCAAATTCAAGAATAGCAAGTTGTCCCTCCGGATTAAGTACACGAAATATCTCCTTTAACGACTGCTCTCTTTTCTCAAAATTGCGGATTCCAAATCCTATAGTAACTGCATCGAAAGTATTGTCTTCAAATGGAATTTCATCTGCCGAAGCGAGAATGAAAACCGGTAGAGGAGTATTTGTTTTAGCCGCTTTTGAGCTTTTCTCCACAGCCTTGTCCAGCATTTTCTGAGCGATATCAATTCCTGTTACTTCCACACCTTCCCTATACAGGGCCAGAGCAATGTCTCCGGTACCGGAAGCAACATCAAGGGCCTTTTTATGTGCCGGCAGAGCTAAATGCTTTATCAGCCTTTTTCTCCATCTTCTGTCAATCCCAAGAGAGAGTAGATGGTTTAGCAAGTCATAACTTCCGGCAATACTATTGAACATTGCGGAAATTATACCCCGGTCTTTTATAAGTGTTTCCGGCATACTATCCTAAATACTCAGTAATGAATCCAAAAGAGGTATCGTCCATTCTCAGCTGGCCTTTTGTAACATGGCCAAGTAGAGTAAGCGGAATTGCATTGTTGTACATAAAGTCCACAAATTTACCCTCTTTGTCTGCAGATACGCTGATAAGAATAGCAGAATTTTTGTCTTTGAAAAGAAAGTCCTTGTCGCTTATCTCTGCATCGCCTGTAATATCAAACCCGACTTTCTTTACAGAGCAGGCTTCGATGAGCCCGCAAAAAAGACCAATTTTATCTAAATTATGTGCGCTTGTAACCATTCCCTGAGAGATGGCATCGTATAAAATTTCCAGGACTGAGCTGTTGTCGGAAATATGAGTTCTGTATTCTCCCAAAAGATAAATTGTGTCACTCTTCTTTTCGAAGTTCATTTTTATCTCGTGGCCATCTTTTGCAAACTGATGGTCCATCGGGTTCTTGATATATTTAGAGATTCTTGAGTGAAGTTCGGTGCTTTCCGATAATATGCTGCTAATTTCAACAAGATCTTCTATGTTCGCAATCTGTTTCTTGAAATTGTCGTTCATTTCATCAAATTTTTAATATTTACGCTAAGTTACAATATTTTTTACAAACTATTTTAAAATGTCAAAAAGGGTATTATCTTTGTCGTCCCATCAGCCCAGATGGTGAAATTGGTAGACACGCTACTTTGAGGGGGTAGTGCCGGCAACGGTGTGCAAGTTCGAGTCTTGTTCTGGGCACCAAGGAAAATTGAAAAGTCGTTGCTTGCAACGGCTTATTCTTTTTAATGAAATCATGAAAATAGTATTTTTAGATTCTGCAACCCTCGGCGAGGGTATTTCTTACGGAAAAATTGAAGAGATGGGAACCCTCATCTGCTATCCGTACACAAAAGATGAAGATGTTTCAGAAAGAATAAAAGATGCCGATGTAGTAATTTCCAATAAAGTTCAGGTACGCAGGCAACACATAGATGCGGCCCGTAAACTGAAACTTATTTGCGTTGCAGGAACCGGCACAAATAATATTGACTGCGCATACGCCGAATCAAAAGGCATTCCCGTAAAAAATGCTGTAGGATATTCTACGGAAAGTGTTGTTCAAATTACATTTGCATCATTGC
>JAAXVX010000294.1 GCA_013335275.1 Bacteroidales bacterium | reverse complement strand
ATACGAAAATTCTGCATGGAGAAAAGCGCATTCACTGGCAATGAATTTCCAATGGAAAGAGGCAATTGACATTTGGATGGAAGATGCTTCCTCGCCCGACAATGTTAAGGCTTCCTGTGCAGCATTCAACATTGCGGTTGCATGCGAAATGCTTGAAAAATATGATCTTGCTATAGAATGGCTGGACTATGCCAAAAAACGATATCCAATTACTGGCCTCGAAGAATTAAAATCTTTTTTGAATAATAAGTGAAGGATATTGTGAAGGAAAAAGCCGTAAGAAAGCACAGAAAGACCATTCTTTTCAACGACAAGGAACTGGAAGCTGTACAGCTTTATTGCAAGAAGTATAAAGTCAAATCTCAGGCAAAATTTTGCAGAGAGGCGATTATTGCCACTATTCTCAAGCAGTTTGACGAAGATCACCCCAAACTTTTCTGAGAGAAATAAAAAAACGGTGGACCTGTAAGCCGGATTCTGTCCCTCAAAAGAGGTCCCTATCATTTATCTGTTGCAGCCTACCCCCCGGCAACGAACGAGCAGCCCTTGGCTGCCGGTATACTTGGCCTTGCAGGAGACTGTTCGTACCCCGGATATATCGCTATATACGGTTGTGGGCTCTTACCCCGCATTTTCACCCTTACCTCTTTCGAGGCGGTTATTTTCTGTTACGAATTACCTAAGGTTACCCCCAGCTGTGATTTCCACAGAGTCTTGCTCTGCCCTGTCCGGACTTTCCTCCCTCCTTTATTAAAGAAGAGCGATAGAGCGATCCACCGAAGGCGCAAAGATAAAATAAATACCCCAATAAGATAATTTTAATATATTTGCATTGCATTTCAAAAAATGCTTGGGGGTGCCATTTGGCTGAGATTATACCCTTTTCACCTGATCTGGATAATGCCAGCGAAGGGAAAGCGAGTTTCTATTTTCTCTATCCCCCTGCTAATAAAATAATTTATTATGAAAGGATTAACTTTATTTTGCGGGGTCTTTTTGTTACCAATTCTAACCCTTGCCCAAAACAACGGGCAAAAAGAAAAGACAGAAATTTTCAAACTGGACAGTATTGTTGTTGAAGCATACCGTGCCGGTAAAAACACTCCTGTGAGCCGCTCGGAGATGGACCTGAGGGCGATTAAAATGATATCTCCCACAAGTTCTCTTCCAATGGCTCTTTCGCTTATGCCTTCGGTTGTAACTTCAACAGAAGGCGGGAACGGGATGGGTTACTCATCAATGCGGGTAAGAGGAAGCGACGGTTCCAGGATAAACGTCACTGTAAACGGCATCGCAATGAACGATGCAGAATCACAGGAGGTATTTTGGGTGAACATCCCGTCGTTCAGTAACTATCTTCAGGATATTCAGCTTCAGAGAGGTGTGGGAACGTCTTCAAACGGAGCAGGAGCATTTGGTGCCAGCCTAAACCTGAGAACACTCTTTAGCCGGCCGGAACCATATGGCGTTGCAGAATTTGGAATAGGCAGCTATAGGAGTTTTCTTTCAACGGCAGGTGCCGGCACCGGTCTCATGAAAAATGGCCTTTCATTTGATGTCCGCTATTCGCACAATACCGGAGAAGGGTATATAAGAAACGCAAAGAGCAACCTTAATTCATTATTTGCAACACTGGGATGGCTTAGGGGAAATTCTTCCCTGAGAATTAATTATATTTTCGGAGATCAAAAGACAGGAATTACATGGGAAGGCATCTCACGTGAGCAGATGGCTGCCGACAGGAGATTCAACCCTGCCGGGATGTATTATGACGAAGCCGGGAATGTGAAATATTATGACAACGAAACCGATAATTACATACAGCATCATTTTCAGGGACACTTTACACATGTCTTCAAAAATGGACTTACATGGAGCACGACACTTCATTTTACAAAGGGCGACGGCTATTACGAAAATTATAAAATGGGCAGGAAGTTTTCGTCCTATGGATTAGCTAATCAGGTAATTGATGGAGTGACTTACAAAAAGTCCGATATGATTCTCAGGCAGGCGCTTGACAATTTATATTCTGCTGCAGCTTCGAACATTCAGTATTCAAACGACAAAATAAAGACAACAGGCGGAATTTCATATTCCTACTACGACGGGGACCATTTTGGAAATATTATCTGGTCCAAGTATAATGCCAGCCTGCCGGATAATTACAGATGGTATACAAATTCGGGCTACAAAGGAGACTTTGCGGTTTTTGCAAGGATTGAGGCAGAAATTGCTGCCGGGCTTGTCGCTTTTACCGACCTTCAGTACAGAAACATTAAATACAATCTGAGAGGGGTGGACAAAGATTTTGTATCCCTTAATTATGACCTTAATTACAACTTTTTTAACCCTAAGCTTGGAGTAACGTATAACATAAATGGTGCAAACCAGCTTTATGCTTCATTTTCGGTGGGCAGAAAAGAACCGGGCCGTGCCGACATAAAAGAGTCAATTAAAGCAGGCAGGGCAGGGGATATTAAGGAAGAGCGCCTCCTCGACTGGGAAGCAGGCTACAGGCTTAATCTTCCCAAAATAGTACTTTCGGCAAACCTTTACCTTATGGAGTACAAAGACCAGCTTGTTCCTACAGGAAAACTCAGCGAAACGGGCTATGTAATTAAAGAAAA
>JAAXVX010000293.1 GCA_013335275.1 Bacteroidales bacterium | reverse complement strand
CAGAAATGAGTTTTATAAGATTCCCATCAATAATTTTGGGCTCAATTTTTTCGTATCCAAGATTTTCCATGTTCCTAATATTTTTATAGGATAAAAATAACTATAATTATCCGCAAAAGGTCAATAAACAAATAAGTACTTTAAATTTTATGGCACTTGTTTTGTTTATTGCTATTAGGAATATCTTATATTAACAACATATGGACAAGATTAGCAGAAGAAAATTCATTGAACGACTACTCGTATATAACACTACTATCCTATTGGGAGGGAGCCTTTTTGCAGCATGCTCGAAAGATTTTCTGGACAACGAAACAGATGGCGTTACAGGAGCTACAACTGCCGGCAATCTTAAATATGTTCCCATACAAACAGGCAACCCGGCAATTTCAAGGTGGCCCGATAAGTGCAAACAATGCGGAGAATGCATAGAAGCATGCGCCGAGAAACAAAAGGTCTTCGGAACTTATAATGCAACCTCTACAAAACATGTTTGTATACATTGCGGAACATGTGTTATTACATGTGAAAAAAACGCATTAACAGAAAAATACAACTGGCAGGATGTCCTAAAGGCAATTGATGATCCCACAAAAGTAGTCATAGCCTCAACATCACCTTCTGTTCGAGTAGGAATAGGAGACTATTTCGGAATGACAACAGGGTCATTTTTACTTGAGAACCTTGTTGGTTCCTGCCGCGCAGTAGGCTTTGATTATGTTCTCGATACAAACTTCAGTGCCGATTTAACCATTATGGAAGAGGCCGGAGAACTTCAAAAAAGAATCACAGAAAACGCAAACATGCCTCAGTTTACAAGCTGCTGTCCGGCATGGATAAAATATGTGGAGATATATTATCCTTCCCTGCTCAAACATATTTCAACCGTACGAAGCCCTATAGGTATGCAGGGCGCAATGGTAAAAAGCTACTTCGCACAAAAAAAGGGAATCGACCCAAAAAATATAATTCACGTGGCAATTACTCCATGCACAGCAAAAAAATATGAAATTGGGCGTTCGGAACTCACAACAGACGGGATGCGCAGTACAGACCTGGTAATTACAACCAATGAGCTTGCCATAATGTTAAAACAACGAAATATCAACCTCTCTTCACAAAAAGGCAGTTTCGACACACTCATGGGAGCAGCATCGGGCGGAGGTATTATTTTCGGTAACACCGGTGGAGTGACACGGGCAGCAATCCGAACTGCATATTATAATATCACAGGGTCAAATCCTCCGGCAAACCTGATGGAGCTAAAAGAGGTTCAAGGCCTCACCGGCCTTAAAAGTGCAACGGTAAATATTGGCAACATCGCTCTTAAAGTTGCAGTTTGTTACCAGATGGCCAATGCGAAAACACTTCTTGACCAGGTTAAGAACGGCACCTGCCAGTATGATTTTATCGAAGTGATGGCCTGCAAGGGCGGATGCGTGGGCGGAGCCGGACAAAAGGCCGGAAGTACAACAATTGATAAAAGGATTACTTCATTAAATTCTGCCGATATTCAGGCAGCAACAAGGTACTCTCACGAAAATCCTGAAATTATTTCCATATACAGGGATTTCCTCGGAGAAGTAGGCGGGGTAAAGGCAAAACAATATATTCACACATCGTATTTTAACAAATCAAGTGAAATAATTTAATAAAATAGTGATTAATCAAAAAATAATCTTACATTGCCGACTCAAATTAATTTCAAATAATGAACAACGGAACAGTAAAATTTTTTAATGAAACAAAAGGATTTGGCTTCATTAAAGACTCAAATTCACAGAAAGAGTATTTTGTACACTCAAACGGTTTAAAAGACAAAATCAAAGAGAACGACGAAGTTACTTTCGACCTTGAAGAGGGCAGAAAAGGATTAAATGCAGTAAATGTAAAACGAGCATAGTCAATTTTATACACCAGCATATGATTTTTTAAAGCCTTACAGAAATAGTAAGGCTTTTTTATTACATTAACACATCAACAAACAATTTAAAAAATATTTATGGCAAGATCGCAGGAGACATTGAAAAAGAAAGATGTAAAAAACAAAAAAGACAAAAAGAGGAAAGAGAAAGAGCAGAAAAAAATCGGCCGCAGGGAAAATGATAAAAAGAGCAGCTTCGAAGACATGATTGCTTATGTCGATGAATTCGGAGGATTAAGTTCTACACCTCCCGATCCGGAAAAAAAGAAAAATGTTATTATATCCGAAAATATTGAAATAAGCACACCCAAGCAGGACTCAACTCTTAATGCGGATCCTGTGAGAAAGGGTATTGTCACCTTCTTTAACGACTCAAAAGGTTACGGATTTATTAAAGATTCCGAATCTCAGGAGAGCATCTTCGTCCATGTAAATAATTTACTGGAGGAGATCAAAGAGGGAAATGTAGTTAATTATGAAGTAGAAAGAGGTCCCAAGGGATATACTGCTACTCAGGTTAAAGTTTGCCGTTAAAAGGCAAACCGCCACACAAGCTTCGCAGCAGCATTCGTTTGCTGAACTCTTCTGTAAGGAAGTCTTTCACCATAGTTTTGGTTAATCACAAAATAAAAATCACTCCCTATTTTTGGTATCCAGTGTAACCGGAAATTAAATCCGAGTATATCTTCCTCGCTGTTCCACTGTGTGAA
>JAAXVX010000292.1 GCA_013335275.1 Bacteroidales bacterium | reverse complement strand
AGCAAATCGGCTAATGCAGATGCTTTGGCATTTATTCGGAAACTCCAGCTTTGCCATTGTCCTGTTGGTACCCATGATACCGAAATCTGGAAACAGTGAAGATCGTAAGTAGCACTCAGTTGTGTTGTTGAAAGTGCAAACTTTGTTAAATCAAGTCCAGTATTAATGTTAACGTTTAAAGTCTTTGTAATTCTTACCTGAGCAGAAACACCGAGTGTCTGCATATGGGTGTTGAGAGTATGAAGCTCTTCGTTTGAATAGCTGTAACTTCGTCCATAGGAGTAGTTATAGTTGAGATTCACCGACCATGGAATTTTTGGGTCAAGATAATAGACCCATCCTCCGGGAATATATTCTCCGGTAATCGGGTGATAGTAAACTCTTGTATAGTCATGCTGTTCCTGTTTAACGCCTCCAAACTCGCCCTCCTTGTCTTCGGATACGGAACCCTGTCTCGTATTTCCCCCTCTTTGATCGTTTGACGTTCCGCTTTCCCCGCTCAGCCTTCTCTCTCCTTTGCCTGAGAACTGGTAAGATAGAGTTGCACTTGCATTTTCAAGCCGGGCCAGTTTAAACCCGCCCTCCTTAACTATATTGAACTGATTAATTAACCTCCCTTTGCGGTCTACAGCATACGGGTTAAAGTTTGCATTAGCACTAAATCCGAGAGATCCGAATATGGTAGTGTTCATATTCATCATTATGTTGGAGAGCTTTAGAGAGTCAGCAAGGAAGTTGTATGATCCGCCAATTGAAAAATTGTCTATCAGTTTTATTTTTTTCAGACCTGTTCCGGTGGTATCCAATTTATCCCTGACTTTTGCTTCCAGGTTGTTTCCAAGAGAGAAATTCAACCCGGCGCTTTTTCCTCTTGAAGGAGGTGAGTACAAAAGTCCGTCGTATCTGTTATAGTCCAGAGACTGCTGAATCCCGTTGACATCTACATAGGAGAGTGTCCTGTATCCGTTTGCAGGTGTTCCAAGTTCCGGACGATAGCTAAAAGAGATTGAAGGTGTCATCATGTGCCTTATCATATTGAGTGCACCTTTATTTCCGAAATCAAATTTACCGAATAACCTTGTACTTAAAGAAACCGATGCAGAAAAATCCTGTGTAACTCCAAAATGACTGAACATATTGGAGATACTGCTCTCAACCTGATTTGTCACAGAGTTGTACTGTCTTTCATTAGTCTGGAAAAACCATGTCATGCCGTAGCTTATTCCGGGAGAGAAGTTCAGATACCGGAGCAATGTAAATGTAGGAAGGCCTATCGCAAAGTTATGTCTCATTCCGCTTCGGAACTTTGACAGAAAATCCGGTTTTCCAAAATCCTTCGCTTTAAAATTGACTTTATTGTCAAAAGTAGTATTGTAGCTAATTGAAAAGGACTCATAAAACTTCTCCTTTCCTACTCTTTCAATTCTTTTGAACGGATAAATCCTGTTCATTGTAAAAGTAAAGTTAGGAACAGTGAGGGCATAGGAACTGTCCAGCGAACTCTGGCTATGAAGTAAATTCACAGAGTAGCTGAACGGACTGTCGGAAATTGTCTTTGAAAATGAGATGGAAGAAGAGACCTGATTTTGCAGGCTTTGCTGAATATCTTCAGAATTGAACCGGTTATTAAGAGGAGTAGAAAAGTTTACTGAAGCTCTGAATGATGCTCCGGGCATGGATTTTGGATCCTGAGAGTGGCTCCATCTTACGGAGAAGTCTTTTGACTGGAAAAAATCTGTACTTCCCCTCTCTCCTGTCTGGTTATTTGAATAGTTTATTCCAAAATCTCCGTTAAACTTATATCTTTTCCTGTATCTGGCAGTGAGCATTGCGTTCCACGAACCAAGCGAATATATGTCACCTGTGACTGAAACATCAAAATATTCTCCAAGTACAAAATAATATCCGAGCCCCTTTAGTCCAAAACCTCTGGCAGCCTCTTCCTGAACAGACGGAATAAGCAGCCCGCCGGCTCTCTCCGGCTTCTCGGGAACAAATCCGAATGGGAGTGCAAATGGAAGCGGTACATCCTCAACGACAAGGTAGGCAGGGCCAAAAACGGTCACTTTGTGCGGCTGGGTAACAACTCGGGCTTTTGTCATCCTGAGAAAAAAATGGGGATGGTCAAGATCACAGGTTGTATATTTACCTTTAGATATATTAATTGAGTTGTCTGCCATTTTCTTAATATTGGTGCCATGCATAAACCCTTCGGATTCCTGCGTTATCATATTAGTTATTCTGGCTTTTCTGGATTCAAAATTATAAAAAACGCTTTCCATGGTATAGGTTTGCGAACCTTCTTTCAATACCGGCCTTCCCTTGAGCACACCGCTTGTATCCTTTAACCCCGTTGCAAAAACTGTTTTGGTGTCAAGGTTGTATTCCATATAATCGGCCTTGAGTTCAATATCCTGATATCTTACAGAAACATCTCCGTAATAAAAGATTCTTTTTTTGCCATTTGAAAAATCTTCTATAATTGAGTCTCTTGCTGTTGAAAAAGCAGGGTTTTCGAGCGAGCCGTTCTTTTTGGAAGTATCGGCTGCACTTTTTAAGGAAAGAGTGTCCTGATTTTGTTTCAAAGTATCCTGCTCCGCCTGCATGGCAGAAAGATCACATGAGAATACCAGTGTGAA
>JAAXVX010000291.1 GCA_013335275.1 Bacteroidales bacterium | reverse complement strand
AGTTTGTAGTACAAGAAGCGTTTGAAACCATTGATTCTCCTGCATATTTCTTGTGGTTTACACCATATACAAACATAGGAGTATCGTCTTTGGAAGGAGCAGACATTATAACTCTTTTTGCACCGGCGTCAAGGTGTGCCTGGCATTTCTCTTTTGTAAGGAAAAGACCTGTAGATTCAACAACATAGTCAGCTCCAACTTCGCCCCACTTAAGATCTGCAGGATTCTTCTCGGCAGTAACGCGGATAGGAAATCCGTTAACAACCAGTTTACCGTCCTTTACTTCAACTTCTCCGTTAAAACGGCCGTGAACAGAGTCATACTTAAGCATATAAGCCATGTAATCGATATCAATAAGGTCATTGATAGCAACTACCTGAATGTCATTTCTCGCCTGTGCAGCACGGAATACAAGTCGTCCGATACGGCCGAAACCGTTTATTCCTACTTTAATTTTACTCATTTTACAATATATTTTAAGGTTTTATCTTACTTAGAGTTCAGAAAATCTCGCTGCAAAGTTACAAATTTTCGTATAGTAACAAGCATTAAAATTCCATTTTTATTGAGCAAAAATCCTACCAAAATTATTAACTTCGCGGATTATATAGCAACTTAAACAGATACGAAAAGATGGTGAGCGCGGGAAAGGGTCTAAAAATACTGATTACAAACGATGACGGTGTTAAATCGAAGGGAATATCAGCTCTTACAGAAATGATGAAACCGTTTGGAGATGTTACTGTTGTAGCTCCGTTTGAAGCACAATCCGGGATGTCTGCCGCTTTAACAATTGGAAAACCGCTCAGGCTCACTGAGCTGAAAAGAGAGAAAGGAGTTAAGATATTTGCCTGCTCGGGAACTCCTGCAGATTGTGTCAAAATGGCAGTAAACCAGCTTTTCAACGATGGCCTGCCCGACCTTCTGGTTTCAGGTATAAACCACGGCTCCAATGCCTCAATTGCATCTCTGTACTCAGGTACTTTAGGCGCTGCAGCAGAAGGAACAGTTTATGGTATACCGTCAATTGGTTTTTCACTGAACTCGCACGACCCAAATGCCGATCTTTCTGTAGTGAGCCATTTTGGGAAGATTATAATAGAAGAGTTCCTGAAAAATCCCGTTAAACCAGAGACATACCTTAATATTAATTTCCCTGCAACAACAATTGACAAGGTAAAGGGCATAAAATTCTGCCATCAGGGAAGAGGCCAGTGGATAAAGGAATTCGAGGCCAGAACAGATCCTTATGGATTTAAATACTACTGGATGACAGGAGAATTCTTTAACCTTGAAAACAACAACAACGAAGCAGACCATAACCTTGTAGACCAAAACTATATTAGTATTGTTCCGCATAAAATAGACACAACCGATTATAACGAGCTTGAAAGACTCGAATCGCTTTGGAATTTAACCTGATTTCATAATCTGTAAATATTTGCCTTATGCGATATTACATTATTGCCGGAGAGGCATCGGGAGACCTGCACGGTTCTAACCTGATGAAAAGTTTAAAAGAGGTTGACTCAGCTGCTGAATTTCGCATCTGGGGCGGAGATTTAATGGTATCTGCCGGAGGGGACCTTGTGCGTCACTACAACGAAACTGCCGTAATGGGAGTTGTTGAAGTACTCAGCAAACTCACCAAAATTTCCGACAATATTAAATTATGCAAATCCGACCTGCTTTCATACAATCCGGATGTGTTAATACTAATTGACTACGCCGGCTTCAACCTGCGTATCGCCAAATTTGCAAAAAAGAGCGGAATAAAGGTCTTCTACTATATTGCGCCAAAAGTGTGGGCATGGAACGAAGGAAGAGTCAGGAAAATACAGGACAGTGTAGACAGGCTATTCATTATTTTCCCTTTTGAAGTGGATTTCTTTAAAAAGCACGGAATAAATGCCATCTATAACGGCAATCCGCTTTTGGACAGTATTGCCTCCCACCCTTCGCTTTCCGAAACAAGGGAAGATTTCCTCAAAAGAAACAATCTTGAAGACAAGCCAATTATTGCTCTCCTTGCAGGAAGCAGAAAAAATGAAATCAGCTACCTTCTTCCAAAATTGCCATACCTTGAAAATGAGTTTCCGGACCATCAGTTCATTCTGGCCGGCGCTCCTTCTATTGAAAGAAGCTATTACGAACCTTTCATTTCAAACAGCAAAATAATCCTTCTCGAAGGAGAAACCTATGCAATTCTTAAGCAGGCACAAGCTGCAGTAGTCTCTTCCGGCACGGCCAGCCTTGAAACGGCATTGATTGGCACGCCGCAGGTTGTATGCTACGGCATGAATCCTGTAACTGCATTCCTTGCACGAATAGTAATCAAGGTTAAATATGCCAGTCTTGTAAACCTGATACTTGACGCTCCGGTTGTTAAAGAGCTTCTTCAGGGCGATTGCACTTCGAAAAACATTGCGGCAGAAGTAAAAAAAATACTCTCGGGCAGGACAAGAAATAAAATGCTTGTAAACTACCGGAAACTAAGAAAGATACTTGGAGAAGAGGGCGCTTCGGAAAAGGTTGCCAAAGCAATGGTAAGGGAAATTGAAATGATGAATATTTCTCCAAAATATTTTCTTTATCACGAAACAAAACTCGGACTTCTTAAAATCACATGCGACAATTCGG
>JAAXVX010000290.1 GCA_013335275.1 Bacteroidales bacterium | reverse complement strand
TTCTGGATGAAATCGGCAAGAGAACTCATCTGCATTTTTGCGAGTGACTCCTGCGGAACGGCCACAAGTTTTGTTCCTATGCCAAATCTTTTGTTTTCGGTTGCAGACCTCTTGAAAGGAGTCCTGATAATTACAGAGTCCAGTTTTCTGGACTGTTGTATTTTTATTGTGTCTTTGGTTTGTGCAAACGACGAAGTACCCGGATAGTAAATACCCAGTACGATAAGAATAGTAGCAACAGAAAATAATAGCCGGTTTGTCATCGCTCTCCTTTTCCCGAAAGTTCGATTAATAAAGTTTTGTTCCTAGAAGGTCTTCTGACTCAGCTTTTACATCTCTTGCCTTCCCACCTTACGGCAGTGGCCGACTGAAGATAACCCTGTTTAGGGAGAAGCTTCACAGCAGCGGGTACTGTTCCCGGATTTAACGGGATTCCCTTACGCTGGAACGGTGCAAAGATAACTTTTTTTATATAAAACAATATTATTTCTTTAAATTTGATTCAAATCGTTAATTTATAACTATTTAAACTATGTCAAATCTCTTTAAGTCGCTATTATTCATCGCATTAGCATCTTTTGCAATGGCTTGTTCAACCCAAAAAGACGCGGTTGAACTCAAGTATGAACAGTACACACTTGATAACGGCCTTAAGGTCGTTCTACACCAGGATCTGTCAGATCCTATGGTTGCAATCGCAATTCAGTATCATGTCGGTTCCGGCAGAGAGAAGCTCGGAAAGACAGGTTTTGCACACTTTTTTGAGCACATGCTTTTCCAGCGTTCCGAGAATCTTCCGAGAAACGCTTTCTTCCAGAAAATAGCAAAACTGGGTGGCGAATTTAACGGCTCAACCAATTCCGATGGAACAAACTACTACGAATCTGTTCCTAGAGATGCAATGGAAAAAGTTCTCTGGATGGAATCGGACCGAATGGGATTCTTCATTAATACCGTAACTCAGGGTGGACTTGAGCGTGAAATAGACGTTGTGTCAAACGAAAAACGTCAGAATTACGACAGCCAGCCTTACGGACATTCGAGTACAATTATGGCTAAGGAGATGTTTCCTGCCGGCCACCCATACAGCTGGACAACTATAGGCGAAATTGCCGACCTTAAAAGCGCAACGCTCGACGATGTAAAAGAGTTTTACCACACATACTATGTTCCAAACAATGCAACTCTGGTGCTTGCAGGCGACTTTGACATTGCCCAGGCAAAAGAGCTCATTCAAAAATATTTTGGCGAAATTAAAAAAGGCGGAGATGTTGAAAAACCTAAAGTTGAGCCCCTGACTTTCGAAGCCACAAAGAAAATGGTTTTTGAAGATGCATTCGCGAAACTTCCTCAAATTACGCTTTCATACCCTACCGTTGAACAATACAACAACGATTCTTACGCAATTCAATACTTTACAAATCTTTATGCAAACGGCAAAAAATCGCCTCTGTACAAGATTATCGTAGAAGAAAAGAAACTTGCCCCTTCTGTAGGCGCATTCAATATGTCACGCGAAATAGCAGGTTATACTCAGGTTTCTGTAAGAGCATTCGAAGGAGTGAATCTTAATGATGTATACACCGCTATTGAAGAAGCATTTGCAAGATTCGAAAAAGACGGTGTAGACGAACAGGAACTGCAAAAACTTAAAGCTTTGCAGGAAGTCAACCTATACAATCGTCTTAGCGGAGTTTTGGGAAAAGCCCTTATGATGGCACGCGACAACGAATTCGGAGGAACTCCGGACGAATCCTTTAAAGAACTGGCAAAATATCAGGCCGTTACTAAAGAGGATATCATGAGAGTTTATGAGAAATACTTCAAGGGACGTCCGTACTTTGCCTTGAGCATTGTTCCAAAAGGCAAACCGGAGCTTGCTCTTGCAGAATCCACCACTGCTACTGTAGCAGTTGAGAATGTTGCAGAACAGACAATGAAATCAAAAGGCGGAAAGATTGTAGATGATGAATATGTGCGTACTCCATCGGCAATAGACCGTTCTGTTGAACCTGAATTCCTTCCAAATGCACCGGCAATTACTGTTCCTGCAATATGGACAGGTAAGCTTGCAAACGGAATGTCAATTTATGGAATAACTCAGAATGAGCTTCCTCTTGTTCAGGCAAATATTGCAATGAAAGGCGGAATGTTGCTCGACCCCGAAAAGAAAAACGGTGTTGGATTTATTACAGCAGCTCTCATGAACGAAGGAACAGCACTCAAAACTCCGGAAGAACTGGAGAGTGCAATGGGACTTCTTGGAGCAAGAATCAGGTTCTATTCCGATACTGAAGGAATGGGCGTTTCAATCTCAGGATTGTCAAAGAACTTCAAAGACGTGATTGCTCTCACAGAAGAGATGATGCTTCAGCCAAGGTTTGACTCGGCAGCATTGGCAAGAACCAAGACACGCATTAAATCTATGATTCGCCAAAACTCGGTTGACCCTCGTTCAATTGCCATGGATGTTACCGGCAGGCTGCTTTACGGCCCGGAAGCAACCCTTTCACTGGATGCATATGGAACAGCGGAAAGCGTTGATTCTATTACAATGGACGATGTTAAGGCTTTCTACAATGCAAACTACAGCCCGTCAATTTCCAGCTTTACAATTGCAGGTGCCATTGACCAGAAAGAGACCGAG
>JAAXVX010000289.1 GCA_013335275.1 Bacteroidales bacterium | reverse complement strand
ATCGGATGTTGAGGAGTTTTACAAGAATGCTCCAAAGGATTCGTTACCAATAATTTCCACACAGTATCAAATCAAACAGATTGTTCTTTATCCAAATAAAGAAGATGCTGTAATGGCAGTGAAGGAGAAATTGCTCGAATTCCGCGAAAGGGTTATGAAGGGGGCGAAATTCAGTAATCTGGCGGCCACTTACTCTCAGGACCCTGGCAGTGCAATTAAGGGTGGAGAGTTAAGAATGGCATCAAAGCAACTGTACTGGCCTGCATTCTCAGATGCAGCCATGTCACTTAAACCCGGCCAGGTTTCTCAAATAGTAGAGACTCCGGATGGTTTTCACCTTATACAGCTTATAGAAAGAGAAGGCGATATGTTTAATGCCAGACATATTCTCCTCAAACCAATTTATACTTCCGAAGACAGAACCAAAGCTTTCGCAAAATTAGACAGCATCAGGGCCCTTATCATATCGGACAGCATTAAGTTTGAAGGAGCGGCACGCAAGTTTTCCCAGGATCCAAAGACTTTCATTAACGGGGGCCTTCTTTCCGAAGAAAATTCCGGTTCTTCACTCTTCGAAAAGGACCTTCTGAAACCAACAGACTATGCCATAATCAAAGACATGAAAGTAGGTGATATTTCAGAACCTTTCGAGTCAAGCGACAATGAAGGAAGAAGCGGAAACACAGTATACAAAATCATCAAACTTGAAAAGGTTATTCCTTCCCATGTAGCAAATTACAAAGATGATTTCAATGTTCTTCTCACCGAAGCCAAAAACAGGGCTTCTCTTGTAGAGATTGATAAGTTCGTAGGCAAAAAACAGGCAAGTACATTCATTCGCATAGATCCGATGTTTACTAACTGTCCGTTTAAACGCGAGGGCTGGATTAAATAATGTTCGCTCCACTACTGGCAATAGCAGCTTTAGCTCTGCAAACCACCTCTGCGCCCGCAGATACAACAGGCAAAGAGGACAGGTTACTGCGCCTTATAAGCGCACAGTCGGCTCAGCTTATTGAAAAGGATGGAATTAACTATAGAAAGGTTACCGGTCCTGCCCAGTTTTTGCACAATAACACTTACATTATTTGCGACACAGCCATCTGGAGTGTTGAAAACAATATTATCGACGCAGTGGGCAACGTCCAGATTATTCAGGAACAAACTGCGCTTTACAGCGATAAGATCCACTACATTGCAGACAGTTCTCTTGCGCAGGTAAGGGGCAATCTTGTTCAGCTTGTAGATAAGGAGAAAAACCGGCTCCGGACCCTCTATCTTGATTACCATACAAAAGACAGTGTTGCCAGATTCTTCTCCGGAGGCAGCATGATTGATGAAAAGGGGAACACAATTGAAAGCAGCGAAGGAGTATACGAGTCAAAACTCAAGAGATTCCGCTTCCTGAATAATGTGGAAATGAAAGTGGATTCTGCCATAATTAAGTCGGACTCACTTGCATATCTTACTCAGGCAAAAAGAACAATATTTCTTGGAGAGACACACGCCTGGCAGGATTCGTTATACCTGCGGGCAAACAGTGGCTGGTATCAGAAAGACAGCGAACAGTATCTTTTCAGCGACAGTGTTTTTGTCCTTACAAACAAACAGGAGGTATGGGCAGATACCCTCTTCTATGACAAGAAAAAAGGAGAGGCGGAACTTTTCAGCAACATCCAGATAGTTGATACGACACAAAAGGCTCTGTTTTTCGGAGACTACGGCAAGTATACAAAAGATCCGTTTAATGTGATTCTTGCAAAAAACCCTTCTGCAGGCTATTATACTGCCGACAGCACCGCAAGAGACACTTTGTTTATTGCAGCAGATACCCTGAGGTATTATACGAGAAAAATGTTTGAGCTTGACTCTTCTTATGTTTCGCTTTCAAAAACAAGACTTAAGCAGTCGAAGGTAGACCCGCTCGAGGCACTCATAAAAAATGTTACGCAAAAAAATATGCTTGCATCAAAAGAGGCGGCCCAGTCCGGAAAGACTCCCTTTACCGGGAAGCCTCCTGTCCGGAAGCCACAGGCAACTACCGCACCTGCACCTGCAACGGATACATTAAAACCGGCAATGATCCCTGATGACCCCAAAAAGGCCATGGCAGGAGACTCCACTGCCGTAATTAAGGACACAACCGCCGTAAGGTTTGCACTTGCCTACAATAAAGTGCGCATTTTCCGCAGCGACATGCAGGCAATTGCAGATTCTCTTGTTTTCAACTCTATCGATTCAATTGCAAGAATGTACCGTGACCCGGTAATGTGGAACGAAGGAAGTCAGTTTACAGCAGACAGCATCCAGTTTGTAATGTCAAAAAACAGGCTCGTCAAGGCCGAATTAATCTCTTCGGCATACTACATCTCCAAACAGGATTCGCTATACTTCAATCAGATTAAAAGCGCCGACATGATTGGTTTTTTCAGCGGCAATAAGCTCAATCGTTTTGATGCGCTTGGCGGTGTCTCTCTCCTGTTCTTCCTTGCAGAGGACAGCATCATCACCTCCGTGAATCAGAAGGAGTGTAAATTTCTAAGCGCAGCCATAGACAGCGGTAAATTACAGCGCGTAAAGTATTACGACAACATCAAAAGCGATATGTATCCTGTGGTTAAGCTCGAAACCGGAAAAGACAAGCTTAAAG
>JAAXVX010000288.1 GCA_013335275.1 Bacteroidales bacterium | reverse complement strand
GTGGTAATTAACAAGGTAGATAAGCCAAACTGCAGGCCGGATGAGGTAAACGAACAGGTTTTTGACCTGATGTTCAGCCTTAATGCAACTGAAGAGCAGCTTGATTTTAAAACAGTATACGGTAGTGCAAAGCAGGGCTGGATGTCCAGAGACTGGCGCAAACCAACTACCGACATAAACGACCTTCTTGATACGATTATTGAAGCTATACCGGACCCGGAAGCTCTTGAAGGTACACCTCAGATGCTCATCTCTTCACTTGAATATTCTCCTTATGTAGGAAGAATTGCAGTGGGAAGGCTAAGAAGGGGCGTCCTTAAACCTGGAATGTTCCTCACTCTTTGCAAAAGAGACGGTGTTACATTCGAAAAGGTGAGAGCCAAAGAGGTTATGCTTTTTAGCGGAGTAGAGAAAGTGAAGGTCGAAGAAGTAAGAAGCGGAGATATTTGTGCAGTAGTGGGAATTGAAGGATTTGAAATCGGAGACACTCTTGCAGATGCAGAAAATCCGGAAGCACTTCCGCCAATTGCAATTGATGAGCCAACTATGAGTATGTTGTTTACTATAAACGACTCACCATTTTTTGGCAGAGAGGGGAAACTTGTAACTTCCAGGCACCTCAAAGAGAGGCTTGAAAAAGAACTTGAAAAAAATCTCGCACTTAAAGTCAAAGACGGTCTCACAGCAGACTCTTTTATAGTTTACGGAAGGGGTGTACTTCACCTCTCAATCCTTATTGAAACTATGCGCCGCGAGGGTTTTGAAATTCAGGTGGGGCAGCCTAAAGTACTGGATAAAACCATAAACGGCCAGAGATGTGAACCGGTGGAACACCTCACAATTGACCTTCCGGAAGAGATGGTTGGAAGAGCCATTGAGATGGTTACCAGAAGAAAAGGTTCGCTTTTGCACATGGAGCACAGGGGAGAGAGAATTCACCTTGATTTTGACATACCGTCAAGAGGTTTGATTGGACTTAGAACCAATATGATAACCGCAACTCAGGGAGAGGCAGTTGTTTCACACAGGTTTAAAGCATACGAGCCGTTTAAGGGTGAGATAGAAAAGAGAACCAACGGTTCGCTCATCGCAATTGAAACCGGACTTGCAATTGCCTATTCAATGGATAAGCTGCAGGACAGGGGACGGTTCTTTATACACAACAACGAAGAAATCTATGCCGGTCAGGTTGTGGGTGAAAACTCAAGAGCAGATGACCTTTGTATAAATATCTGTAAAACAAAGAAAATGTCCAATGTGAGGGCATCCGGAACAGACGATAAAGCTGTTCTTATTCCTCCCGTTATTTTCTCTCTGGAAGAGGCACTTGAGTATATCCAGGAAGACGAACTGGTTGAGGTAACTCCAAAATCTATCAGACTCAGAAAGATATACCTCGATGAGAATGAGAGAAAAAGGAGAAAGGGATAGGTTTGGGTTTGAATTTTCAAAAATTAGATTAACTTTGCAGGCTCATTTTGTATATGGGTAAAATAGCACATAACGAATATACTGTTCCAATAAAGGGGCTCTCAATAGGAAAACACAACTACAGTTTTTCGGTTGATTCTGCTTTCTTTAAGGACTTTGGGGAATCTCCCATAAGCGAGGCATCTCTTGAACTGGAGGCCGAACTTATTAAAGAGGCTGCCCTCATTAAAGTTTCGTGCGACATAACCGGAACAGTGGTTGTAGAGTGCGACAGATGTCTTGAAGATTTGACATTGCCTGTTAAAACTACTGCAGGGCTCATAGTTAAGTTCGTAAGAACCGAAGAGGAAGAAGAGGACGACGAGGTGATGATTATGGAACCTACGGATACGGACCTGGATTTGAGGCAGTTTTTTTACGACTACGTTTGTCTGAGTCTTCCGCTCCAGAGAGTTCATCCGAAAGGAGGCTGCAACGAGCAGATGATTGAAAAGTTAAAGTCTTTAAAGGCAGAGGATAAGAAAGTTAAAAAAGAGGCAAATTCTCCATTTGAGAAATTGAAAAATTTATTGAATTAATACTGTAAAATTTATAATAATGGCACATCCGAAACACCGAATTTCAAAACAACGCAAAGGAAAACGCAGAACTCACTATAAAGCAGAATTGCCAACTCTGGGAACTTGCTCAAATTGCGGATCTGCAGTACTTTACCATAGAGTATGTCCTGAATGTGGCTTCTACAGAGGCCGTCTTGTAATCGACAAAGCTAGCGCCTAGTGTTGATGAAGATCGGACTTGATGTCATGGGAGGCGATTATGCTCCTCAAAATACTGTTTTGGGAGCAATAGAAACCTTTTACGAACTTCAGACCGATACAAAAATTATCCTTTTAGGTGATCAGAATAAGATTACCGAGATCTGCCGTGAAAATGGCTTCGATCCCGGTAATTTTACAATTATACACTGTTCCGAATCCATTAACATGGACGAACATCCGGTGAAAGCCTACAAGAAAAAAACAGATTCAGGCATTGTAGTTGGCTTTAATCTGCTCAAGGAGGGAAAGATAGATGCATTCGCGAGTGCCGGCAATACAGGCGCAATGCTTGCAGGATCTGTATACACTTTAGGACCTGTCGCGGGAATAATGAGGCCATGTATCTCTGCAGAGGTACCAATGCTCAACGGGAAAAAAATGCTGATTCTCGACGTGGGTTTTAAC
>JAAXVX010000287.1 GCA_013335275.1 Bacteroidales bacterium | reverse complement strand
AATGGGTTACACCATCAGTTGGTTTCCGTTTGCAATATGCAGGTTTGTCTGCAAAAGGTCAGGTTTATGGTAATGCACCATTCTCAGAAACAGGAGATCATACAAATACCTGGAACGGAGAAAAATTCAATGTTATGAACCTTCACCTTGATGGAATGTGGAACTTATCCAACGCTATCGGCGGTTATAGGGCAGATCGCACATGGGATCTCGTTCCTTTCACCGGTTTTGGCTGGGCAAGAGCAAGCAACAAGGACTCATGGAATACTACTGCTGCTGCTAACAACGAATTCGCAGTAAATATTGGTCTGTTAAATAAATTCCGTATAACAGATGCTGTTGATATCAACCTTGAATACAGACATATGTTTGTTAATCAGGTTTTCGATGGCGTAGCTCTCGGAAGCAGATGGGAAAGTATGGCTTCACTTACAGTTGGTTTCTCTTACAAATTCAACAGACGTGACTTTGAAAGATTTGTAAAGGTTGAGCCTGCTGACTACACTCCTTATAACAATCGTATTGCCGATCTTGAAAAACAAATTGCAACCAAAGATGCAAATGCAAGGTCTTTGTCAGATCAGCTTGCAGCTGAAAAGAACAAAAAACCTGTAGTTGTTGAATCAAGAACTGAGTATGTTGTTTCTCCTCTTGCAGTGTTCTTCCAAATTGGCAAAGCCGATTTGACAGACAAAGAAATTATCAACCTTGGTTATGCTGCTGAAGTTATTAAGAAATCAGGCAAGTCATTCAAGATCCTCGGATCAGCTGACAAGCAAACAGGTTCTAAGAAATTCAATCAGGCAATCAGCCAGAAACGTGCACAAAAAGTGTATGATGTTCTCGTGAACAAGTTTGGCGTTGACCCAAGTAAACTGGAAGTTGTTGCTAAGGGTGACGAAAACGAACCTTTCGACAAAGCTGTTCTTAACAGGGTAGTAGTTGTAGAAAACTAATAACGGACACACTTAGAATTAATTCTAAATAGTTGAAAAGCTGGCTAAATTTAATTTAGTCAGCTTTTTTATTTAATATTGATGAATATTTTAAACTTTATTGCTGTATGGATACAAATGAATTTTCCTTCAAAGGTTTTAAAGCGAACGGATTCCTTATGCTGTTCGCAAACTTTCTGCTTATATTAGTCTGCGTAGCCCTTCTTGCCTTCTTTTCGCAATTAAGCGTATGGGTCATTGTGATAGCTGTTTTAGGACTAATTAAATCTTTCTTCATCTGGGCAGGATTCTTTGAACTTGAACCAAACGAGGCAAGATTGATGGTTTTCTTTGGAAAATATAAGGGGACATTCCGCGAAACAGGGTTCTACTGGGTTAATCCTTTTATTACAAAGAAGAAGTTGTCAATGAGATCCAGAAATCTTGACGTAAAACCAATCAAGGTTAACGACAAAGCAGGTAATCCTATTATGATAGGACTGGTACTTATATGGAAACTTAGTGATACATATAAGGCTATGTTTGATATTGATTCTCAAACGATGGCCTCTACAAATCCGGCTTCAGGTACAAGTGCAGTTGGGATACAAACTGTGAGCAGCAGAATGAACGCTTTTGAAAATTTCGTAAAAGTACAGTCCGACGCTGCACTAAGGCAGGTTGCCGGGCAGTATGCGTATGACGACAATGAATCTGAGGGGGATAGTATCACACTGAGAGGCGGCGGTGAAGAGATTAACCATCGCCTGGTTGCCGAGTTGAATAACAGGCTCTCAATGGCCGGAATTGAAATCTCAGAAGCCAGACTCAACTATCTTGCCTATGCTCCCGAAATTGCAGCCGTAATGCTTCGCCGTCAACAGGCGACTGCTGTGATTGCCGCAAGGGAAAAAATTGTGGAAGGAGCAGTATCTATGGTTAAGATGGCGCTTGATAAAATTGAAAAAGAGGATATTGTAAAATTTGACAAGACCGATAAAGCCAGAATGGTGGCAAATCTCCTTGTTGTTCTTTGTGCCGATGAAGCAGCGCAACCGGTAATTAATGCCGGAAACTAAATATATTAGTTGTGTAACTATTAAAAATAGTTGCACAACTAAAAAATATAGTTATCTTCGCATAACAATTTAAAAAGTTATGCAAAAACTAACTGTTAAGGAAGAGGAACTGATGAATATCTTCTGGACAAAAGGGGCGCTTTTTGTTCGGGAATTACTGGAATCATACACAGAGCCAAAGCCGCACTTCAATACTCTCTCAACAATTGTGAGAGGACTGGAAGAGAAAGGGTTTCTTGATCACAAGTCGTTTGGGAGTACCTATCAGTACTTTGCTGTAATTTCTCAGGAAGATTACAAAAACGGGGCATTGAACAATGTCGTAAGCAAATATTTCAAAAACTCCTATCTTGGAGTAGTCTCTTCCCTTATAAAGGAAGAGCATATTTCTCTGGAAGAGCTTAAAAAACTCATTGAAAAAGTGGAGAAAACCTCAAAACAGAAATAGTCATGGGAGATCTTTTGGTATACATACTTAAGTCCTCCCTCTGCCTTGCCGTTTTCTATCTTTTCTACAAGACAATGCTCAGCAGGGAAACGCTTCACAAGTTTAACCGGATAGTGCTCCTTTCGCTTTTCCTCATTTCACTCATTTTGCCTTTTATTGAGGTCTCTTTTCAAAAGGCGGCTCCCTATTCCGGCCTTTCATTA
>JAAXVX010000286.1 GCA_013335275.1 Bacteroidales bacterium | reverse complement strand
AAATATTATTACACGATTTTTCTCGGTGAGGATATTGGGAACGTTTGAATTAATATCTTCAAGAGTGATGCTGTTTACGCACTCTTTAGACACTTTGTACATGTCTTCCGGAGTTACAAGCGGATAGTTGCGTGTGAAGTTGTCTACGGCTGCACTAACTAAAGCCTCATTCTTTGGATTTTTTGCCCTAAGGTAATTCTGTTCTACAGACTTCTTTACCCTCACAATTGCATCGTCGAACTCTTCCTTATAAAAACCATATTTTTGAGCTCTCTCAACTTCAATCATCAGACCTTTCAATGCCTTGAAAACAGTTTTGTTGTTGGTAGGCATCATAGTGGTAGTAAAGCTTTTTGAAGCATAGCTTATTGCTCCAAAAACAGGAACAGCTACACGGAACATAGAATCCTGACTCTCCGAAGCAACCTGTAGCCTTGTACGAAACATTTCCAAAAAGATACCTCTTACAACATCTTCATAAACAGCCTTGTTTGTCTGCATCTCGGAAGCAGAAAGGATAGGCAGTTTAATTGTCATTCTTACAGATATAGCCTTTGATTCGGGATCTGTATTAAAACCAATAATAGGTTCGGTATTTTCCGGAATAGTGAAAAATTCCCTTTTTGCACCATTTGCATTTCCGGGGATTGACGAGAAACGCGCTTTAATACGTTTCTCAATATCGGCAGCATTGATGTCGCCAATAACAACTATAGCCTGAAGATCCGGACGATACCATTTGTTATAGTAATCGACAAGAGTCTGGCGTGTAAAAGTGTTTATAATTTGCGGAAGTCCTATTACATCCCTTTCGGCAAACCTTGAACCGGTTTGTTCGACTCTTGAAATCCCTTTCATCATTCTTGAACGGGCATCATCGCCCCTGCGCCACTCTTCACGGACAACACCCCTCTCTGCCTCAACCTCTGCCGGTTCGCAAGAAATATAATGCGACCAGTCGTGAAGCGCAAGCAGTGCGGAGTCCAGAATTGTACTGCGCTGCAAAGAAGGAACCGCAGAAATATTGTATACAGTACGCTCCATCGAAGTGTATGCATTAATATTTGCTCCGAATTTTACTCCAACACTTCCAAAATATTCAAGAAGCTTCTTTTTAGGGAAATTTTTAGTTCCGTTAAAAGCCATGTGCTCCAAAAAGTGGGCAAGACCCCTTTGGCTATCTTCTTCCTGAAGCGAACCAACATTGTGAATTATGAAGAATTCTGCTCTTCCTGCCGGATTTTTGGCCTCGCGGATATAATATGTAAGTCCGTTTTCCAACTTTCCAATCTTGTACTTGCTGTCAACCGGCAGCGGCTCATTTGTCGGAAATTTTTGAGCGAAAGTGGTTGTGCTGCAAAATACAATAACTAATGCAGCAATAATGCTAATTTTAAGTCTCATTTTGTAATTCCTTTATCTGTAAATGAAAGCCTTGGATCTGTTTCCTTAAGGTCTCCTTCGTTTGTTCTGATTGTCCATTTTTCTCTTGTAAGTACTTCCCAGATTTTGTCGTTGTTAAGCACATCTTTTGAATATCTGATGCGGAAGCAATACTCTTCTTTTTCGTTAATTGCTGTTTCTACTCCCATACAACCGTCAATAGTTGAAAGGTAGCTGGTAAAGAAAGGCAGGCTGCGCAACACAAGAGGTTTGTCAAGACCCGGATATACCAATTCGTACACGGCCTCATTCTTTCCTCCCCATTTTTCCACATTCTGTTTAAACTCTTTTTTCATGAAGTCGAAATAACGCTCAAGAAAAGCCCTGCTAGTCATTGTTTCTCCAGTGCTTTTTTCAAGAGAGACAAACTTGAAATCGATATTAACCAGTTTACTTCCGCCGCCATGAACACCCATTTGGAGTTCTTTCTTCTCGACAACAGATTTTAGATATTGTTCATCTACCGGTTCTTTTACATCCATATAAATTCGCACAATTAGCGGAGTTGCATCCTCGGATTCCAATCCATAATATCCCTTCGCTTCGTTGCGGAACTGCATACCCAAATAATTCAAATCCATTCTTTCGGTCATATTTTCCGTGCGGATTGTAATGACTTTTATTGTGGATCCGGCCGGCGGCGATGCAATTTTGAATTTTGAACCACCGTAAGAAACTGTCGTACTGCAAAAAGCGATAACCAATGCAGCAATAATGCTTAATTTTAATTTCATTTAGTAATACCTTTATTTGTAAAAGAGAATTTAGGATCAGATACCTGTATCTCACCTTCTGTTGTTTTAACTGTCCACTGTTTTCTGTTGAGAACTTCCCATATTTTGTCTTCGTTAAGAACATCTTTCGAGTACTTTATGCGGAAGCAATAATCTTCGTTGTCGTTTATGGTTGTCTCTAGACCAAGGAAACCATCGATGAGCGAAAGGTGGCTGGACAGATACGGAACACCGCGTACGATGAGAGGCTTGTCCAAATCGGGATATACCAGCTCATAAACCGCCTCGTTCTTTCCTCCCCACTTTTCCACATTTGCCTTATATTCTTTCTTATAATAGTTAAACTGACGCTCAAGAAACTCCCTGCGGCTTATTGTATCAACCTCATCCACCATAGAAACATATTTGAAGTTAACCTTTACAATGTTTGTACCACCACCGTGAACAAGCATTTTGAGTTCCTTCATTTCTACAACCGACCTGATGTATTTTTCGTCAACAGGCTCCTTA
>JAAXVX010000285.1 GCA_013335275.1 Bacteroidales bacterium | reverse complement strand
CTTTTCCAGAGAAACTTCAATTATCTCTATAAAAGGCGGTTCATAATTTGAAATCAATTCAGATGATCTCCTCTTCTCGGTCAAATTGGCTGAGTTTTTATTTTCCATATCAAAGTTTTAATAATTGAATTAATCAATTTAGAACTGACACGTTCCAAATCTGCCATAAAGATAGAAAAAATAATTAAAAAACAAGTGGAGACCCCTGTAAACACTGGTGTCTTCGCAACATACATATATTTAAATATAATCAGACACCTTATATTATGCAAGTTACGTTATATGATATTTCGGTATTTAATAATTGTATGAGTTTTTTGCTTGTCAAAATTAGCTGTAGAATTGAAAATTTAAATTATTTTTACACTTTCTATTCCTGAATCAAACAATAATACTCAATAACCTATGAAAAGTAAACTATTCGCTATGTTAATTTCAACAGCTGCAATAGCCGCCTCATGCGGGGGAAATACCGACAAGAAGGCCGACGAGCTAATAACAAAGAGCAACATATCAGTTGAGGGGGGCCGGCTCACTCCCGAAGTTATGCATAGCATGGGAAAACTCACAGACCCTCAGGTTTCTCCGGACGGGCTGGAGGTTTTGTATGGCGTAGCCTATACAAGCATACCGCAAAACAAAAATAACCGCGAGCTTTTTGTTATGAAGGCCGATGGTTCGGATAATCGTCAGCTTACAACCACTGTTAAGAGCGAGAACAATGCGCGCTGGATTAATGAAGGCAAAGAGATTGCATATCTTCTTGACGGACAGATATGGGTTATGGGAAAAGACGGCTCAAATGCTAAACAAATAAGTAAATACGAAGCCGGCATTTCGGAGTTTACATTCTCGCCGGACGGCAAAAAGATTCTTTTCATAAGCAATGTTCCTTCAGGGAAAAAACCTAAAGATATCTGGCCGGATTTGGACAAAGCAAACGGCAGGATGATTTCCGACCTTATGTACCGCCACTGGGACCATTTTGTTGAAGAAATTCCCCATCCTTTTATTGCCGATTTTGACGGAAAAGAGCTGGCAAATATTACAGATATTCTTGAAAAAGAGCCTTTTGAATCACCAACACTACCCCTTAGCGGCATCGAGCAACTTAGCTGGAGCCCCGACGGAACAAAAATTCTATATGCATGCCGTAAGTTAACAGGTGTTAAGTATGCTTTTTCAACTAATACAGACATATATCTTTACGACATCGCCGCAAAGACACACGAGAACCTTACAGAAGGCATGATGGGTTATGATACTGACCCTCTTTTCTCTCCCGACGGCAAATCGCTTGCATGGATATCAATGGAACGAGATGGATATGAGGCCGACAAAAAGAGACTATTCATAATGAATCTCGAAAGCAGGGAGAAAACAGAACTTACTACCGATTATCTGTACAATATTGAAACTATAACCTGGATGGCTGATGGCTCCGGTCTATATTTCACTTCTTGTGTAAAAGCACTTACAGGTGTTTACAGTGTTAATTTAGCCGACAAGGCAATACGCAAAGTGGCAGAAGGGCAGTACGACTTCGACGGTGTAATGCTTGCCGGAGAAAAACTGATTACTACATACAAGAGTATGTCTATGCCAAATGAAATTGTATCGATAAATCCTGCCGACGGAGTCTTTACTCAGATATCTTTTGAGAACAAGCACCTGCTGGATCAGATAAAAATGGGACGCGTAGAAGAGAGATGGATTAAAACCGTAGACAACAAAGATATGCACATGTGGGTTGTATATCCTCCGGATTTCGACTCAACTAAAGTATATCCTACACTTCTGTTTTGCATGGGCGGCCCTCAGGGAACTTTAAGCCAGAACTGGTCCTACAGATGGAACTTCCAGCTTATGGCAGCAAACGGCTATATCGTAATTCTTCCAAACAGACGCGGCACTTCGGCATTCGGTCAGGAGTGGAACGAGCAGATTTCCGGCGACTACATTGGACTCAATATGCAGGACTACTTCTCATCTGTTAAAGAGTTGAAAAAGGAGAAATATGTAGGTAAAGTAGGTGCCGTTGGAGCAAGCTACGGCGGATATTCCGTTTATTACCTGGCAGGTATTCACAAGGGAATGTTTTCTGCTTTCGTTGCTCACGCAGGGATATTCAATCAGGAGCACATGTACATGACAACGGAAGAGTTGTGGTTCCCGCACTGGGATAATGGAGGAGCTCCATGGGATGACAATCCTGTTGCCAAAAGGCATTATGCAAATTCGCCTCATAAACTTGTAAAGAACTGGGATACTCCAATTCTCATAACACATGGCGAGATGGACTACAGAGTTCCCGCAGATCAGGGAATGGCAGCATTCAATGCAGCAAAAATGATGGGAGTGCCTTCTGAAATGGTTCTTTTCCCCGGGGAAAACCATTGGATACTTAAACCGCAAAACAGCATTCAGTGGAACAGGATATTTTACGCCTGGCTAGATAAATGGTTAAAAGAACCTCAACAGGTCATATCTGAGTAACATCCGGACAACATAATAAAAAGCACAAACTTCTGAAAAGGGTTTGTGTTTTTTATTAAATTTGTGACAATTAGAAATTGTTAGCATGAAATATTATTTCAGGGAACATATAATTGAAGAACTCCTGTTATGGGGGCTCTTTTTTTTGCTATCTGCCTGTAGCGGAGGACAACCTAAAGAAAAAGAGAATTCT
>JAAXVX010000284.1 GCA_013335275.1 Bacteroidales bacterium | reverse complement strand
GAGAAGTAAATCATAAAGAGCATATATGCGGTAAATCCAAAACCATAACCGAACTGTTCAATAAAGACACAGAGGTTAATTATAAACAGGCTGTCCGGCTGGAAAACACTCAGGTAAACAAATGTTGCGCATGTGAGTGAAATACTCCAGGCCATAGGCCAGAGCCATTTTTTCAATCCGCCTTTTGCAGCAATGAATCCGCCAATGATACCTCCGAGAGTAAGGCCAATAATTCCAACTGTTCCATAGACCAGTCCAACTTGTCCTGTAGTAAGGCCCATCCCGCCAAGCTCTTTAGGGTCGAGAAGGAATGGAGAAATAAGTTTTACAAGCTGAGCTTCAGGGAATCGGTATAGAAGCAGGAACGCAATGGCAATTAGTACCTGTTTCTTTTTAAAGAACGAAGCAAACGTTTCAAAAAATTCTTTAAAAATTGTCCTTGCCGTAACCTCTTTAGCCGGTTTGTCGCTATCAGGCCTTGGAAGTATAAAGCGGTGGTACAACATTATTGCCAGAAAGAAACCGGCAAGAATAAAAAAGGTAATGGACCACGCGAATGAAATATTACCGGACAATCCCTTAAATGTTGCTTCAGTTGCCTTAACAAGTTTTGAGTCTGCCTGAATGAGAATATAGGCCGGTTTTGTCCAGTTCTCAGAAGTAAACTCTACCCTTTCGCCGCTATTAATGAATATACTCTTATCTCCTTTGTCAAGAGAAGTGTTAAGGATTATTTTCTCTCCCGGTGCCGGGGCTTTTGAAAGCTTAACGGCAACCAGTGCAGCATTCCCTGTTACACTGTGTGCTTTTGAACCCTCTTTCTTTTCACCGAAATTTCTTCCGATAAAACCGCCAAGAGGCGTTGACACGTTTTCACTCCACCACGATTCGTCTCCAGCTTTTGCCTTTACTTTCTCTTCCGGGATAAATCCATTAAGAGTATTGTGTTCAATTGCATATGCCTTCATAATTGCAAGCGAGTCCACCGGAATTGTTTTTGTTCCCAGATGAACTACAGAAGGAGTCATTTCAAACAGATATTCATCACTCTGAACAGCCGTTACTGTCCCGGCGGTACTGTCTTCAGCAGGAAGCACAATCTGAGAAGAATATTCCGGAGATACTTTTACCTGTAATTCTGCCGGTTTGAGGCCGGACGAAGATTCAAGAGAACCAGCAACAATAATAAGAAGACCCTGCCCTGCAATGGTAGCGATTCTGTAAAATGTACTTCTTATACCCACATACATAGACTGGGCATGAGTATCAAGAGCAAGCATGTAAAATCCGTCGGCAGCGATGTCGTGAGTTGCCGAGCTGAATGCAACGAGCCAGAAGACTGCAAGGGACCACTGGAAGAAATTGGACGCAGGTATTGTAAATGCAATTCCCGCAAGTCCTGCTCCTACCAGAAGCTGCATTGTAACCACCCACCATCTCTTTGTCTTAAGCAAGTCGACAAAAGGGCTCCAGAATGGTTTAATTACCCATGGGAGATAGAGCCAGCTGGTGTAGAGAGCAATGTCCGTATTAGATATTCCGAGTCTTTTGTACATAATGACCGAGATGGTCATAACGGCCACATATGGCAGACCCTGAGCAAAATAGAGCGATGGTATCCACGCCCAAGGAGATCTCTTTTTGTTACTCATTACAAGGTTATATTGAAGATTAATACATCTTATTTATAGTCGCACCAATAAAATAGTGCAGCAGTATCTCTTTATAATTGTATCCCTTTTCACCCATCACTGCAGCTCCAATCTGGCAAAGTCCCACACCGTGTCCCCATCCTGCTCCTTTGAGTGTAAAGGCGAGAGGCGCCTGTTCCGGACCCATCTCTTTCTCAACAAAAAAAGCAGAACTGTACAGGTGAGATTCCGAAAGTGTTCTTCTTATTTCAAGCTCTTTCCCTATAATTCTGGTCCTTTTGGTTCCTACAATTTTAAGCTTAACGAGCCTTCCCGAAGTACCTCTTTCAATTGGCACAAGGTCCAGAATATCGCCATAGTCGGTGCCGGATCTTTTTAAAATAAGCTGCGACAATTCTTTCTGAGAGTATTTTACGCTCCATCTGTAAAAGTTTACAGTCTCCTGATCGTAGTTGTTAAGAACCTGAGAGAGTACTTTTTTATCTGTAGTGTTACAGAACGATTCCGGAGATTCCTTTATCCACTCAACAGCATTTTTTTCAACAGTGAGATCGGGAATTATTGTATCACTCTTGCTGTCTCTCTGCTTAACAAGATATGGATATTTCTTATCCTCCCAGCAGTATTGGAATTCTTCAAAAACTCCTCCGCAACTCTTTGAATATCTTGCATCACAAATTTTGCCTTCGGACATTAAAAGTTCGCCTCTTGTTTGCCCGATTGCATCCTTCACAATTGGAGTAGAGGCTCTTGTAATACCCTGATATCTCTGACAATGGTCATCTGCACAAATATCAAACCTGGTGTGGTCCTCTCTGTCGTACCAGCGAATGAGTTCGCCTTCTGACTCTGTCATTGTGCTGTATTTCTCGGAAGAATTAGTGATTTCAATGTTTTTATCGATTTGAGCCAGAAGCCATGAACGGGAAATAACAGCATGTGCCTTAAGCAGCTCAAGAGAAGCAGTGGCGCTCATTTCCGATGATATAACAGAAGTGAGGTATTCTTCAACGCCAAGAAGGTTTATTGCAGTTATT